>JAYRFD010000685.1:0-5952 GCA_041908565.1 Polyangia bacterium
AGACGTAGACCATGCGGGACGCGCTGGGTACGTGCTCAAGAACCAGGGCCCGCGCAAACAGCGGAGCAGCGACCGATAGCCCCACGTTGTCGGGATAACCCCAGCCCCACAGGCACATCGCGGGGTCGAACGCCGTCACAGATGCGCGCGCAAAGCCAGCCTGAAACGGCGAAGAAAGCGGAAGGTGCATGGTCAAGGCATAGCAACCCGCCCGTCGGGTTGTCTATCACTCAAGCGTCTCGGCCGGCGTCTCGGCCGGCGTCTCGGCCGGCGTCTCGGCCGGCGTCTCGGCCAAGGTCTCGGCCGGCGCCTCGGCAAGCCGCCCGGGGGCTGGCGCGCGGAATGCAGCGATGCGACCGGGCAAGCGGGTGCAAGGCCAGCGGAAACTCGAACGCTTCCGCGCGGCTGGACTGCCGCAGCCCACAAGGACTGCGTGGGTCTGTTGGTCTTGGCGCGTCGGCCGCAGATGGCACGCGCATCGGACGAAGATGCAAGTCGTTTGCAGGTACGATCGGGGAATCGCCCGGGGCAAGCGCGCGAACCAGTGCGCGAACCGTCGACTGGACAAACGATCGGGAAGCGGAGCGGGCCGTCGATCGGGCCGTCGATCGGGCCGTCGATCAGGCAGTCGATCGGGCCGTCGATCAGACAATCGGTTTGGACAGGCGATCGAGTCGTCGATTCGGGCAGGCGATTCGGGCAGGTGATTCGGGCAGGTGATTCGGGGAATCAATCGGGGGCCTTCCGCTGAACCCAGCAGGAGAGTGAGCGATGCGCAAACCACTGGCTGCTTATGCCGCGTACCTATCGTTGGGACTGACCGGCTGCGAGAGTTTTTTTGTCGAAAACCCAAACAACTGCCTAAGCCATCCGACGGCCTGCAGCGCCGACGAATACTGCGACCCAGTCAGCCAGTCCTGTCAGACGCGCGACTGCACCGTCAACACAGCGCTGTGTCAAAGCAGCGAGTACTGCAACGCCGACACGCACCGCTGCACGGTCAAGGACTGCGTGGTCGATGCGACCTTGTGCAGCGACGACCAGCGCTGCAACGCCAGCGTTCGACGCTGTGAAGCCGTCGCTTTTGTGCTGGGCCAGCCGGACAGCACGGTGAATGAACCCCTGGCCTTCGGCATGAATCACCCGGAAATGGTGCGCCTGGTGAACGACCCAAGCTCTCCCGGTAAGACCAAGCTGCTTGTTTCCGATTCGCTGAATCGGCGCATCTTGGTGTGGAACACGCTGCCGACGGAAAATCGCCCCGCCGATGTGGTGTTTGGCGCGCCCGATGTCCATACCTGGCTGGTCAACGGTCCGTACGGCGGCATCAACGAAAGCAGCATCGGCAATGCCTGGGGCGTATCGAGCGATGGCTATCGCTTGGTGTTAGGCGATGGAGCGCTATCGCGCGTGCTGATCTGGAATTCGATCCCGACGCAGATGCCCGCCAAGGGTCCGATTCCAGCCAACCGAGTCTGGGGTCAGGCCAGCTTCCTAACCAGCGTTCCCGACGGGGGGCAGGCCGATCCGAACGCTCTTGGCATCCGCAACAGCAAGGTGTTTTTGGATCGCTCGCCCAGCATTGACTTTCATGTGTCGGATACGGCCAACAACCGCGTGCTGGTGTTTCCGACGCTGCCGGGCGGACCAACGACCGCGCCCTCGTCCGTGCTGGGGCAGAGCGACTTCAAAAGCAACCTGCCGGGTCTGAGCGCAAACAACCTGCGCGCGCCGCGAGACACCAGCAGCGATGGCGTCCTTCTGTGGGTGGCGGATGCCGGCAACCAGCGCGTGCTGGGCTATCCGCTGCCCATCTCGACGGTAAACCCGGCAGCGACGGTCGTGGTCGGCCAGCCCAACTTCACCACGGCGGGTGTCAACAACGGGGGGCTTAACGCCAGCAGCCTATCGACGCCCAACAGTCTGACCGCCGTGAAAAGCCCACGGCTGCTGTTTGTCGCCGACGGAGGCAACAGCCGCGTGCTGCGCTACACGGCGACCGCGTCGCTGACCACAGCCGACTTGGTGCTGGGGCAGTCAAGCTTCGGCATCAATGCCCCGAACCGCGGCGGGGCGGTTGGCATGGATACGCTGTTCAACCCGGCTGGCATCGACTGCGATGGCACGCATTTGGTCGTCGGAGACTACGGCAACAACCGCGTGCTGCTGTGGCAGAGCCTGCCGAACACAAACGGCCAGCCGGCCGATGTGGTGCTGGGTCAGCCCGACGGCAAATCAAACGCCAGCAACAATCCGCCCAGCCGAGGCCCCCTGGTCTTCCGCAGTCCAGAGAGCGTGATCAGCGATGGCACCCGCCTGATTGTCAGCGACTCTGGCAATCACCGAGTCCTGATCTGGAACCGCATGCCCACCAACGGAACATCAGCCCCCGATGTGGTGCTGGGACAGCCCGACTTCAGCAGCGATGCGGTCAACGCAGGGGCAGGCATCAGCGCCGCAAGCATGAACACCCCGTATGGCCTGGCGGTCGAAAACGGTCGCTTGGCGGTCGCCGATAGCGGCAACCATCGCGTGCTGATCTGGAACCAGCTACCGACGACGAACAACCAGCCCGCCGATCTGTGCCTGGGCCAAGTTAGCTGCAGCACTGCAAGCCTCGGGGCGGGACCGGGTGGCCTGCGCAGCGTCACCGGCGTCTCGCTGTCCGGCGGCACGCTGTATGTGGCGGATGCCGGCAACAACCGCGTCTTGATCTTCACCAACCCGACGACGCAGACAGCGACGGCCAGCCGCGTTCTGGGCCAGCCCAACATGACCAGCGTGGGGGTCAACACCGGTGGTCAGTCCGCCAGCACCTTGGCCGCACCGCGCGAAGTCCGCGTCTTTGACGGCAAGCTGTTTGTCGCCGACACCGGCAATCACCGCGTCCTTCTGTGGCCGCAGCCACCGACGCAGGATGGACAAGCTGCGCGGGTGGTGATCGGCCAGGCCGGCTTTGTTAGCTCGTACAACCGACCGGATCGCACCTTGATCGAGTCGCCCAGCGACATCGCGGTGCAGAACGGTCACCTGTACGTCAGCAGCCAGACCCAGGCTCGCATCCTGTACTGGGCGCAGATCCCGACCCAAAACGGCCAGTCGGCCGATCGCGTGCTGGGCCAGACGGACTTTTCCACCACCTTGGCCAACAACCCCGACCTGCCGCCGCTGCAGCGCCTGACGCAAGTCTATGGGCTTTGGCTGCAGGGCAATCGCCTGTTCATTGCCGACGGAGGCTACAACCGCGTCGTCCTGCGCGGCCTGGCCGAATAAAGACGCATCCGACGCATTTCCCCCCCAGCTCTGCGACTGCTCAGCGGTCGAAGCCAGGATTAATAAATCAACACATAATCGACAATAAATTTATATTAAAATATATAGTTCCGTAGGATCTGCGCGCCATCTGTTTACAATGCCGGCCATGCGAACCGTGTGCCTTGGTGGTGGACCTGCGGGTCTGTATCTGGCGCTGCTCTTGAAGAAAGACGATCCAGCGCATCACGTCACGGTCTTCGAGCGCAATCGGCCCGACGACACCTTCGGCTTCGGCGTGGTCTTTTCCGACCAGACCCTGCAGGTGCTGCGCACCGGTGACGCCGCAACCTATGACGAGATCGTCGACAGCTTCGCGCACTGGGACGACATCGACATTCACTATCAGGGGCAGGTCCTGCGATCGACGGGGCACGGCTTCTGCGGGCTGTCGCGACAGAAGCTGCTGGAAATCCTGCAGCGCCGCTGCCAGGAACACGGCGTCGAAGTGATCTTCCAGCGCGAGATCCCCGCCGATCAGATCGCAGCCCAGCTTTCGGCCGACTTGGTGATCGGCTGCGACGGAGTGAACAGCCTGGTGCGCAGCCAGTACGCGGCGTCGTTTCGCCCGCACATCGACCTGCGCCCCAACCGCTTCGTGTGGCTGGGCACCAGCTTCCCGTTTCCGGCCTTCACGTTCTATTTCAAACAGAACGAGCACGGACTGTTTCGCGTGCACGCCTATCGCTACACGCAGAACAAGCCGCAGGATCCGGCGGGTCCGCAGTCGACGTTTATCGTCGAGTGCACGGAAGAGACCTTCCGCAAGACGGGCCTGCAGCCACAGGATGAAGCCGGCACGCTGGCCTATTGCCAGCGGCTGTTCGCCGATGAACTGGCCGGTCATCGCCTGATCGGCAACCGTAGCTTTTGGCGCAACTTCCCGACGATCCGCTGCGAAAGCTGGGTGCACGAAAACCTGGTCTTGCTGGGCGATGCCGCCCATACCGCGCACTTTTCGATCGGCTCGGGCACCAAGCTGGCGATGGAGGACGCCATCGTGCTGCGCGACGCGCTGCGCGCCCATCCCGGCAGCAGCCCGGCCCACGTGCGGGGCGCTCTGCGCGCTTACGACGCCACCCGCCGCCCGATGGTGGAAAGCCTGCAGCGCGCGGCCCAGACCAGCTTGGAGTGGTTTGAACAGACAGAGCGCTACGTGACGCTGCCGCCCTGGCAGTTTGCGTTCAGCCTGCTGACCCGCAGCCTGCGCGTTACGCACGAAAACCTGACGCTGCGCGATCCGAACCTGATGTCGACGGTGGATCAAGCGGTGTTGGCACAAGCGCAGTCGCAAGTCGGATCCGCAGCGTCGGCGAATCCACCCAGCCCGCCGCTTGCAAAGACGCCGCCGCCGATGTTCACGCGCTTCCGCTTGCGTGACTTGGTGCTGGAAAATCGCGTGGTCGTGTCGCCCATGTGTCAGTACTCGGCGACCGATGGCACCGTCGATGACTGGCACTTGGTGCACCTGGGCAGTCGCGCGATTGGCGGCGCCGGCTTGGTCATCGCCGAAATGACCGACATCAGTGCGGAAGGCCGCATCACACCGGGCTGCGCCGGCCTGTATCGCCCCGAACACATCCCGGCGTGGCGACGCATCGTCGACTTCGTGCATCGACACAGCCAGGCCAAGATCGGCGTGCAGCTTGGGCATGCCGGACGCAAAGGATCCACGCACCTTTTGTGGGAAGGCGACAACCAGCCGCTGCCCAACCCGCAGGCCTGGCCGCTGGTGGCTCCGTCGCCCCTGCCCTATTTTCCGCACAGTCAGGTGCCGCATGTCTTGGATCGCACGGGCATGGACAGCATCCGCGCCGACTACGTGCGCAGTGCGCAGATGGCCGATGAAGCGGGCTTTGATCTGCTGGAAGTGCACATGGCGCACGGGTACTTGCTGGGCAGCTTTATCTCTCCCCTGACCAACCAGCGCAGCGACGAATACGGTGGCTCGATCGAAAATCGCATGCGCTTCCCGCTTGAGGTTCTGGCCGCCGTGCGAGCCGCCTTCCCAGCGCACAAGCCGATCTCGGTGCGCATCTCGGCCACGGACTGGCACCCGGCTGGCATCACGCCGCAAGAAACGCTTTCCGTGGCGCGCATGCTCAAGACGGCGGGCGTCGACTTGATCGATGTCTCCACGGGGCAGACCGATCCGGGCAGCAAGCCGGTGTACGGTCGCTTGTATCAAACGCCGTTTGCCGAACGCCTGCGGCTTGAGGTCGGCATCGCCACGCTGGCCGTCGGAAATATCTCGTCGTATTCCGATGTGAACAGCATCATCGCGGCCGGGCGCGCCGATCTGGCAGCACTGGCGCGCGCGCATCTGTTCGATCCGTACTGGACGCAGCACGCCGCGGCAGAGCAGGACGTTCCCACCCACTGGCCACCGCAGTACCAGTCCGTCAGCCGCTATCGCGCTCGCTTCAAGTAGCTACTCTCGACCATCGGCGGTCGAAGTTCACCTGGCTTTGTCGGGTGCGCGTGATACTGTCGCGCGAAAAAAGAGAGAGGAGCCCCTTCCCCATGACCAAGACTCGACTCAACAGAAATTGACAGGCGAAGAAGCGAGCAGATGCGCTGCACGATTGCCAGCCCCAGTCCGGTCCCCTGCTTCTTCGTGGAGTAGAACGGCTCAAAGAT
>JAYRFD010000686.1:0-2616 GCA_041908565.1 Polyangia bacterium
AAATGTCGCGCTCACAACGATTTCTTGATGCCCCGTGAGCGCCGCGAGGACCCGTCCACTTTCTGCGTCCCAAACGCGCGCTGTCCGATCCCAGCTTGCGGTGACAATGCGGCGACCGTCGGGGCTGTACGTTGCGCTGTTGACGCTTTGCCCATGCCCCTTGAGCTCCGCAAGAAGCCGCCCATTTTCTGCGTCCCACACGCGTGCCGTCCGATCCCAACTGGCCGTGACGATGCGGCGACCATCGGGGCTATACGCTGCGGAATTGACGCCGGCCACATGTCCCTTGAGCTCTCCCAGCGACCGTCCGCTTTCTGCGTCCCACACGCGCGCCGTGTAGTCGAAGCTTGCAGTGACGATGCGGTGTCCATCCGGGCTAAACGTCGCGTGATAGACGGTGTTGCCATGTCCTGTTAGCTCAGTGACCAGGCGCCCGCTGTCGGCTTCCCAGACCCGTGCCGTGTGGTCTGCGCTCGCAGTGACGATGCGGCGACCGTCGGGGCTGTACATCGCGCTGTGGATGCGGCCCGCATGTCCCTTTAGCTCAACGATCAGGCGCCCACTGTTGGCGTCCCACACACGCGCTGTTTGGTCAACGCTCGCGGTGAGGATCTGGCGACCGTCGGAGCTATACATCGCGCACTCGACGCTGCCTGTGTGTCCCTTTAGCTCAACGATCGACCGCCCGTTGTCGGCGTCCCATACGCGCGCTGTCTGGTCGATGCTTGCGGTGACGATGCGGCGACCATCGGGGCTATACCTCGCGCTCGAGACGCGGCCTGTATGACCCGTGAGCGCTGCGATGGCCCGCCCGCTTATGGCGTCCCATACGCGTGCGGTGTTGTCCTCGCTTGTGGTGACGATGCGGCGACCGTCGGGGCTATGCGTTGCGCTGGTGACGCTTAAACGATGCCCCCTGAGCGCGGCGATCGGTGTCCCTGCCGCGTGAAGCGCGCCATCCAGCAAGCTCGGCAGCGCCGCATCCGTGCTGCCTTCCACCCGTGCGCGATGCAGCCAAAGCAGCCCCTCGCTGGGTTGGCTGCGTTCAAAGACCAGCTGTCTGCCGCGTTCGATGTAGGTATCAAGCAGCTGTTGGCGATTCTTCTCTGCCGCTTCTTTGACCCCTTCCAATCGTCTCCGTTCAATGGCCGCCACCCGTCGCTGATCGACGATGTAGATCCCCGCAGAGATCGCCAGTGCCGCAAACAGACTGACGACGGTCCCGATGCGCAGTCGGCGTTCCTGCCTTTGCTGGCGCAGCGAACAAGTCAGAAAGCCCGCGAGCCGCTGATCGAGCTCATCCGGTTTGCGTCGCTGGTATTCCGCAAGCTGTTCCAAGTCGGGCGTACGCCACAGCAAGCCAGGCGGCCGACCGGCGCTGCTCCAGCGGTTCGCGGCATCACTGGCCAAGTCGTGCAGCGCGCGATCCTTGCGGCTCTCGCCGATCCAGGTGCGCAGCTCGCTCCAGTGATCTAGCAGCGCTTCATGCGTCAGGTCGGCGTGCGTCTCTCCACCCTCGGAAAGCAGCGTCACCAGTCGCGCTTTCTCGCTGGCGAACCTGCGCAGCACGGACAGCACAGCGTCCTCGGTCTGGCCACGACCGCACAGCGCCCGCACCGGCATCCGTCGCCGCGTGTCGCGCGTGCCTTCACCCAGCCGCACCAGACGCACCAGCGCTCGTCGTGCCGTCGCCTTTTCGGATTCACGTAGTGCGCCATAGATCTCGTGCGCTTTGCCGGCCAGCGCGCCGCCCACGCCGCCGATCTGGCGCAGCGTGTCGGCCGGTGCACGACCCGCCAGAAGTCCTTCCCAGATCTGCGACAGCGCAAAGCTTAGAAGCGGCAGCGCGCCTTCGTTGCCTTGCACTTGCGTCAGCAAAAGATCAACCGTTGCGTCGTCGAGAGGTCGCCCCAGACACGCCGCCGGTTCGGTGATGGTTCGGCGAAGGTCTTCAACCCGCATCGGAGCAAACAGCTGCGACTGTGCATCGAACCACTGATACAGCGTGGGATGCTGTCTTCCCACTTCGCCCAGAAAGTCGGTGCGCAGCGTCAGCACGAAAAGCGTCGGGCGATCTGGCGCGCGCGCCTCGGTCAGCAGCCTTTCGACGAAGGCATCGCGTTCTGCTGCATCGGTGCACAGCGTGTAGACCTCTTCAAACTGATCGACCAGAACCACACGTGGCGTTGCGGCCGCGTTGCCTGTGTCGCCTGCGTTGCCTGCGTTGCCTGCGTTGCCTGCGTTGCCTGCGTCGGGCGGCAGGGCGAACTGCAGCGCAGCCACGGGATGCAGCCCCGGCTTCAGCGTCGCGATGTGCGCGGGGTGCGAACCGTCTTGGCTGTGCGCGAACGAAAGGGGGCGCCGCTCGATCTCGACCAGCAGGCCGGCCCGAGCCACCGATGACTTGCCAAATCCCGACGGAGCGAGGATCGCCAAAAGCCGCGTCGCCTGTGCATCCGCCACCAGATCCTGGCAGCGCTGCCACAGCTTGCGCGTCAGGTCTTCGCGTCCGAAATAGAAGCGTCGCTGATCGCGATCGAACGCCGCCAGACCCGGATACGGGCGAAACTGCAGCGGACGTGTATCGGGGCCATCGGCTTCGCGCGCGTACAGCTG
>JAYRFD010000687.1:0-1718 GCA_041908565.1 Polyangia bacterium
GCTGCTGCTGCCTGGGCTCATCGGGTTCAGGCTTCTGCAGCAACAAGATCCCGACTCGCGCGTGCTCGATGTAGAGCATCGGATTGCTTCGCGCCATGTCGATCGCACGCTTGAGCGCATCAGCCGCACGCCGCAGGTCATAGGTGGCGTACATCGCGGGATCCTTGCGCGACGGCTGCATTGCACGCTCTCGCAGCAGGCGCGCTTCCAGTTCTGCAATGGCGGGCAGCCACGGGGCTTCGCTGGTCGCCCGCGCGATGCTGGCCAGCGCATTGTCGTATTGCGCGCGGTAGTACTGCGATAGCGCGATGGCATACGAAGGCGCTTCGATGTCTGCGATCGAGCTGGCGTTCGCGTTGGCCGCATCCAGGTGCAGCTGTGCCGGTTGCAGGAATTCTTTTTCCAAGTGCTGCAGGCGCTGCGCAACCCACGCCTCATCTGGGTTGTTGCGAAGCTCGTCGGCGGCTCGCTCATATCGCGCGGCCAAGGTCTGGCCCAGCGCAAAGTGAACGTCGGGCACGGCATAGCCCGCTTGAATTGCTCCATCCAAGCTGCGTTGGGCCGCTTCCCATTCGCGCAGCAACATCTGACCTCGTCCGATGGCGTACTTCGCAGGTCCGATGCTCTCGGGAGGCAAGGTCGCAAGCTGCGCTTCCAGGCGCGTGATGCGCTGGCGGACATGTTCCTGTTCGCGTCGTATGTTGTGCAGAGGCAGGCCATACGCCGCGCGCACGAACAGCTCCAGCTCGCGAACCTCTTTGCTGTACAGCTGTGCCGCACGCTGGGTCTCTCCGACGACACGCTGGGCGGCCGCGCGCTGCCAGCGGGCTCGCACCACGATCACCAGCAGCACGGACAGGGTCAGCAGCAACATCCCCGCCAGCACGGCTCCGGTTCCGACGTTTAGGTGACGATGGGTCACCGCAGCGGCGGACTGACTGGGTGGTGTCGGCGTAAAGGATGGACGCGATGAAGGCGGTCGCGACTGCGATGGACGCCGAGCATGAATCGGCTCGCCAGCCAGAAAGCGCGCCAGATCTTCGGCCAGTGCACGTGCCGTTGGGTAGCGCCCCTCCGGCTCTTTGCACAGGCAGTTCATGACGATGACATCCAGCGGCTCAGGGATGGCCGGGTTGCGGCTGCGCACCGGCACCACGCTGTCGTTGATTACCGAGATCAGCACCTGCACCGACGTGCTGCCTTCAAACGGTGGCTGGCCACACAGCAGCTCATAGAGCATCGCGCCCAAGCTGTACACATCGGTGCGCGCATCAAGCCGCTGGTCTCCGCTGTTGCCGCGAGCTTGTTCGGGCGACATGTATTCAGGCGTTCCCAGCACCACGCCCGATTCGGTCAGGTGCAAGCGGCTTCGCACGTCGCGCGCCAGCCCAAAGTCCATCAAGACCGGTCGCAGTCGGCCATCGGCTTTCTGTTCAACCAGGATGTTCTGCGGCTTGATATCGCGATGGATGATGCCGATGCGATGCGCAGCGTGCAGCGCCTCGGCAATGTCCTGCATCAGCTTGACCTTGTGCACCAAGGACAGCCGCGCGCAGATCGTAAGCACCGACTCGCCATCGACGTATTCCATGGCGATGTACGGCTGCCCCGCCACTTCGTCGACTTCATAGACCTTGCAGATGTTGTCGTGCGTGATGCGGGCCTGCGCACGCGCTTCATTTAGGAAGCGCTGTGCCATCTTCGGATCGCTCAGGCGA
>JAYRFD010000688.1:0-3050 GCA_041908565.1 Polyangia bacterium
GGCTTGATCACCACGGTGTTGCCACAAGCCAGCGCGGGACCGACTTTCCAGGTCATCAGCAGCAGGGGCAGGTTCCACGGGCAGATGACGCCGACCACGCCCAGCGGGTGGTATTCCACGCGTGCCGTCTTCTGCAGCATCAGGCCCGACGGGCGAGACTCGCTGCGCAGGTCGTCTTGCCCGTGCGCGATCAGGTAGCGGATCTTTTCGCAGACCGGGAAGATTTCGCCCATGGCAGCGTCGACCAGCGTCTTGCCGCTGTCCAGCGAGGCCAGGCGGCAGATCTCGTCTTGGCGTGCGACGATCTCGCCCAGCAGCGTGCGCAGGACCTGGCGGCGCTGCGCAAACGACGTCCGGCCCCAGGCCGCCTGCGCGCGGCGTCCACGCTCGACGGCGGCCACCACCTCGGCTCGGCTGTACACCGGCACCTGGCCCAGCACATCCAGGGTCGCTGGACTGTGACAGGTCAACGTGGCGGGGCCAAAGCCGGCTGCGGATCCCGGCCCGGCGGGCTGCGATGGGGCGGGCGTGGGTTCCGGGCCACCCGGGGCAGTCACCGCAGCAGCGGCAGGGCCAGTCGACGATTTTTCCAGCAGCATGGGCAAAATTTCCTTCCGTCTCGCGGCTGGCTAGTATCGCCGCGTCGCTTGTTCTGTGAAGAGGTGATTGCGATGCCAAGCCATCCTGGACGTTTCACGGGCCTTTTGTTGTTTTCGCTGGTGCCGTTTTCGCTGGCGGCGCTGACTGCGGCCCCGCGGCCAAGCCGTGCTCAGCCAGCGCCTGCGTCGTCGTCGTCGCCGTCATCGGCAACCTTGCCTGCATCGGCGCAGCGCCCGGCACAGGGCCCCGGGTCTTCCCCAACGCAGACCTGCCAGGGACTCAAGGACCCATCCGTCGCTGCGGAGTGTCGAGCCTTGCTGTCGACGCACCGCGTGATGCCGCAGGTCGTGGCTCTCTGCGGCAAGCTGCCGTCGGCGTCGCTGGCCGTGCAGTGCATGCAGGTCGCGGCCGATCGCCAGTATTCGCCCGAGGCCCTGGACTGGTGCAGCCGACGCGCGACGCCCGAAGACGTCGTGCAGTGCTTCACGCTGACCGGTGGATCGAACCGCGTCCCCGACCCGGTCTACAGCCCCGTGTCGGGCTCGGTCGGCAGTCCGGCGTCGGGTCCAGCTTCGGGTGCGCCTTCGGGCTCGGCGGGCAGCCCGCTGTACAACGACACGCCGACCTATCCCGTTGCGGCGACGCCCCCACCTGCGTCGGCGACACCAGCCCCGGCTGGGCAAGCGACCGATGTGACGCGGCAGCCGCTGCCGGTCACTGGAGGACGGGCCGCCAAGCCCGAGGTCATGCAGGCCCCCGGTCGCCGTCCGCCCGCCGGCTCGCTGGAACGGGTCGGCAAGGATGTGCGCGGCGCTGTCGAGAGCCCCGGCGGCGACTGGCTAGAGCGGGTCGGTCGCGACGTCCGCGGCGGGGCCGAGACCCTGGGCGAAGCCCTGCGTCCACGTCCCAGCAACGATCCGGCATACGGCCCCGGCCCCAGCAGCAGCCCGCCCAGCTCAGCGCCTCCGCGCTAGGGAAGGGGGGCTAAGAAGGTGTTTGTGTATTAGCTCTTTCGTCGAGAAGTACGAAGGCTGGGGCGGCAGTGGACTTTTTTTCGAGACGTGTCCCGGCTCGAAAAAAGGTCCACGTCCGCCGGGCCCCCAGCCGTGCGCTACGTGCCGGCAGAGGCGTGAGCAGCTTTGTCTATGAACACCTTGTTACTTGCTAGAAGACAACCGAGCTTCTAGCGGGTGCCCACGACGATGCCGGCGGCGTGCAGATCGGAAAGCGTCGCCGCCAGATCGGCCCACGCCACGCCAACCTGCGCCGCCAGCGCTTCGTCCAGCGGGATTCCTTCGATCAGCGCTTTTAGGACGATAAGCTCCAGCGGCTGCACGGGCTCGCGCCGGGCCGCCAGCGATCGATCGCGAAAGAACAGCACCAGCCGATCGCCTTCTTTGGGCGCCGCCGCTCGCGCTTCGTCTTCGCTGTCCAGCCACGCCACAAAGTCATGGTGATACGGGCGCAGGTCGACCGTGCTGGCCAGGCGCAGCGGACCCTGGTCGTGGTCATTTTCGGGGTCGTCGGGCGCCACGCGGACCTGCCACTCCCACCACTCGAAGTCGGCTAGCTCGGCGACAAAGGGCGGCCACCCGGACGTTGCGTCATCGGCCAAGAGCCCGGCCAGGAACTGTGGGAAGCTCTCGCCGTTCTGGTTCAGCTCGAAGTGGTGCATCGGGTGCGCGACGAAGTAGCGCTCGACCAGATCGTCCCAGGCGGGCTCGCCCAGGCCGTCGACGATCGCCTTCTGCGTCGCGGAAAACAGGCTCAGCGCTTGATGGCGGTGCGTGCGGCAGAAGCGACCGTAGATCGCTAGGCGCTCGGCATCGGTCTTGGCCGGGCCACAGGC
The DNA here is from genome assembly GCA_041908565.1 of Polyangia bacterium. Lineage (GTDB taxonomy): Bacteria > Myxococcota_A > Polyangia > Palsa-1104 > JAEUJZ01 > JAEUJZ01. The sequence continues at coordinate 2,450 of JAYRFD010000688.1, forward strand.
GGCGTCGCCGTACAGGCGCTGCACGGTGTCGCCATGGCTGGCCTGGCCCAGCAGGAAGGGGCCCACGATCGCGAAGAACGGCTGCAGCGGATGCTGGCTGGACGCGCTCATCGGCGGACCTCTGGACCGGCGGTCGTCCCGGACGCTGGGATTCCGGCCAGCGCCCTTTGCGCGATGGCATAGGCGCGATCCACTTCGTCCAAGACCTGATCCAGCGGCGGGATGTCCTGGTCCCACTCGATCAGCGTCGGAATCAGCCGCCCCGCCCGCCCCAGCGTGTAGGCGTACAGATCCCAGACCGGATCGATAATTGGCCCGATGTGCGTGTCGATGATGACGCCGTCCTGCGTGGTGTGGCCGGCCAGGTGAAGCTGTCGCACGCGGTCAAAGGGCATGCGGTCGATAAACGCCCGCGGGTCAAAGCCGTGGTTCTGGCTGTTGACGTAGACATTGTTGACGTCCAAAAGCATGCCGCAGTCGCCCGCTTGCAAGAGCTCGCACAGGAACGTCGCCTCGTCCAAGACATCGCCCGGCGGCGTCCCCGACGGCGGCGGCATGTGGGCATAGAACGTCGCATTTTCCAGAAGCAGCGGCCTTCCGA
>JAYRFD010000689.1:0-2021 GCA_041908565.1 Polyangia bacterium
GCGAACGGGAGCGAACGCGAACGGGAGCGAACGCGAACGGGAGCGAACGCGAACGGGAGCGAACGCGAACGGGAGCGAACGCGAAAGCGCGTGACAGCAAGACCTGCGGACAGGCCGGACCGGCGGCGCAATCGGTGATTGATCCACGGCGCAGCGGCGGTGGATCTGCAGCACAGCCACGCTATATCCGCGGCGCAGCCGCGCTGAATCCGCGCCGCAGCCATCTTAACTGCACCTGGCACGTGAATGGCAACCAGGCGACTTGATTCCCTTTTTGCTGGGCATCTATGTCATGAAATGGTCGGAGATGCCTCGGGTACATTTCGTCTACGACGCGGATACGCCGCGGATACGCCGCGAATCTTCCGCGGATACGCCGTGGAAACCGTCACCGATCCACCGCCGCAGCATCGCAGACCCGAAGAGTGATGATCGCATCTGCGCCCACAACCACGTTACGCTTCGCGTTCGCGTTCGGCAGAAAAAGGAGTCATTCCAGAGCGTTAGGAAATGACACGGAACGGCATCACGCCAACATTCAAAATAGGAGGATGTGGTGCCTGCAGGGCGATCGGGAACTCAAGAAGGGCGCGCGGCGAGGAAGCAAGTATTGCAGCGACGCGTGTCGTGCTCGGGCGTATCGCGAACGGCAGCGCGCGGCCATGCAGCCAAGTGGTGGTGATGGCCTGGCGACTGAACCGGCGGGTCGATTCCGTCGCGTGCCTGCTCGCGCAGCACGCAATGCCGACCATCGTGTAGCGGTGAAGCGCGGTCCAGCGCCGCAACGTGCAAGCCGCAGGCGTTGGCGTGTTGCGTTCGATGAACAGGTACTGGCGCAGGCTCCGGATGCTGCGGTCGGATATCGCGTGGTGCTGCCGGGGCGTGACGAATGGGATGCTCCGCGGGTCGTGCCGGATGCCGACGTGATGGGCTCGCCATCGTTCTGGCGGCTGCGACCGTTTGAGCTGCCCGACGACATTCGTCTTCGTTCAGGGAAACGGTATCGGCTGCTGTGGGTCGACGCGCAGGGCGCGCGGGTGCCTCCGATGGGGTGTCGTTCCTTGCCTGCGCTGCGATTCTTTCTGGGACCTCCGGATGAGGTGCGGGTCGTCAAGTGCGTCGGGCGAAGCTCAGGACGCGCTGCCGCAAAGAAGAAGCACCCGGCGCTAGTACGCTTGGCACGGAGTCTCCCACTGCAAGGGCCGAGGTACTCACCCAGTCCAGCGCTAGGGAGGATGCTCAGTCTGCGAGGACCGCTCCAGATGAACAGCGCAGCGAGGATGCATCCTCGATTGCCACCAACGTCGATGTTGCAGTCGCCGCGCTTGTTCCCCAAACGGCGAATCAGCAATTGGTTTTCGCATCGCCGCTGTCATGCAACCAATCGGTCGGCTGCGTGACAAGTGAGGCACGCGACCGTCGCGCGGAGGATGGCGGGAATCCATTCAGACTCTGCCGCTGGCGGCGTTCGCGTTGGTGAGTGCGTCGAGCCACAGCGCGGACACCTTCTGTGCAGCTTGGTTGGTCAGCTGCACAGCCAACTGCGGAGCCGCCAGCGCAGCCCTTCCTGATGCCATCAGCGCGCGCTTGCCGCAGCCACTTGCGCTGCCATTTGCGCTGCCATTTGCGCTGCCATTTGCGCTGCCATCCTCGGGTGTCACGTTGCAAGAAATGCACCGTCGGAGAGTGCGAGTCTTCTTCACTACTTGATCCACATTCTCCGATGTGCCGAGAATCCGAGAATGGCTGCGTTTCCGCAGCGCAAATGGCTGCAGATCTGGCTCCGCAACCGGCTGCGGTGTTGGCATCAGGCGCGGCGCGCTGCTGGTTGCAGAACTGGCTGCGGCAGTGACAGCGCGACCAGCTGCGGACCAGACTGCGATGGGATCGATTTGGCGTTCGCGTTCGCGTGACGAAGGCGACATGTCCGCGTCGCGGAGCGTCATTGAGCAGCCATGTCCGAGGGGACGTTGGGCACCCCTGCCACCGCGGCCGTCGCTGGCTTGGCCGCAGCCCTGGCA
>JAYRFD010000690.1:0-6221 GCA_041908565.1 Polyangia bacterium
GGGGAGCGGGCTCTTGCTCACAGCGTCGGTCAGCGATGCCTTCGCCTCTTCGTCGCGCCCGGCCAGCAGGGCGACTTGGCTGGCCAGATAGGCGCGCCAGCCTGGCGGCAGTGGAGCCAGCTCGCTGTGTCCATCGGACTCGGGGGGGAGAGCTTGCAGACGTTCCCACACACGCTCTGCATTCTTCAAATCGCTGACGGCCAGAGCCGCCAAGATCTGTGCCGAATAGGCCGCTGCCGTGACTTCGCCTTCGGCTTGGCGCGCCGCAGCTTGCGCTTCGCTGGCCCAGGTTGCGGGGGCGTTGGCTTGGGCGGCTGCGTCACCTGTCTTGTCGGGCTTGTCCGACTCCGGGCTGCTTGCCGAGCCGGTGGCTGCGCTTCGCTTGGGCTCTGTCCCCATCGCTGCGCTCTTGCTCCCGTCCGTGGAGCGGGACACTCCATCAAGGCGCTCGGCGCCACCTAGTTCGTACTGCGCTTCGGCCAGCACCAAGGCACGGGCTGCCAGGACCGCACCATCCGTGGACTGCTTCGCCAGCAGCCGCCTGAGCTTCGCTTCCGCCGCGGCAAAGTCCGCGATGCGTCCATGCTTGTGCGCTGCTGCGATGGCCTCGCGCGACTGATCCGCGAGCTCGGCTTGGCGCCTTCGTTCCAGCAGCCAGGTGCCGGTCGCCCAGCCACTGCCACCGATGACCAGACCCAAGAACAGGCCTGCCCACAGACGGGCTCGACCCCGAGCTGCTGTACCGGGCAGCGTCTTTGCTTCCTGCGGTCGCGGTGACTCGCCGCTCGCTTTCTTGCGATCTTGTGCGAACAGCGGTCGCACGGCGGTCTCCTCGGGGGGGATCTCCATCAGCTGCGTGCGCTGCACACCCAGCGAGGGTTCGTCGCGCATCACCAGGGTGGAATCGGGTCGCCCAGCCGGCTTGCTTCCCTGAACCATCGTCGGGTCCGGGGTGTTCGGACGCTGGGGACGGACGGGCGCCAGTGGCTGGGTCTTGCTTCCCGAAAGCGCCGCCGTCTGCTTCGTCGCTTGACGCGCGAGCTCTTCAGCGATCGAGCTTTCTGGTTCGCCTCCCTCGGGTACGGGCACAAACTGCGTCGCGTCGTTGCCCAAGCTACGACGGGAAGGCGCCTCGACTTGCACCGAAGGCTCGCCATTTTCGATGACCAGCGTCTCGGTCGGCATCTCTTTGGCCGCCCGGATGGCGGTCTGCTCTCCCGAGTGAGCATCGCCCGGCCCAGCGACTGCTGGCTGATTCAAGGTCCCTTTGGTCTTGCTCGCCTCGATGATCGGCGCATCGAGCATCGTTGGATCGGCCGGTGCATCGTCGTGGCCAGCTTCGAATGCGGGCGCTGCGGCCGGTCGGCTGGCCTGTCCCGTTCCGTTGGATGTCGAGGGGATGCGGCTTGTCCGCAGGCCTGGCTCCGTCGATTCTGCGCCGTCGCTGACAGAGCCCGCATCGATGGCGTCGATAGATGTTGGATCGGCACTCGCAGCGTCGCGCGCAGCGGCGTTTAGCTCTTGCAGGACCTTCTTGGCGGACATGTGCTCACGCAGCGTGGGCATCTGTCGCAGCTTGGCGCCGGGTGGAGCGCTGACCGCGGTCGGCGCATCCTTGTCTCGGCCCGCTTCACGGGGGCCGCCGGGTGGCGTTACAAGCGTCGCCGCGTCGGCGGGACTGGGAACGGACCTGCCTGAGCTACCGGCAGGAGGGCTGCCCGGTGTCGGAAGCGACCCGGAGCGGTGTTCATCATCGCGCTGGCTCACATTCGCCTCGGAAAGATGGTCTAGCATAGCGCAATCACGCAGTTCTTCCGAGAGGCATTGTTGCCTGACCACACTGGCGCATAATCAAACGTACCCACGCGGTGAGCGAGCTTGTGACTGTGCCATCGGCGCTTCCCCCGGGTTCGATGCCCGACACGCGACGCTCGATACTCGACGCTCACCGCCCCAACTCAGAGGGCTCTCATGATCGCACTCGTCGTCCACTTCCTGCTTTACGCGCTGTCCTTCATGCTGGCGGCCAAGATCGTTCCAGGCATCACCGTCAGCAGCTACACCAGCGCACTGAAGTTCGCCGTCGTGTTCGCGCTGCTCGACGGGCTCTTGTTCAAGCTGCTCGCCTTTCTGAGCATGCCGCTTGTGATCCTGTCGCTAGGCATCTTCTTGCTGGTCATTCGCGCCGGGCTGTTCATGCTGGCCGACAACTTCGTCGATGGCGTCCGGATCCACAGCTTCATGGCAGCCCTGTTGGGCTCACTGGTCACCGGCGGTCTGAACTGGCTGATCAACCGCTTCGTCCACATCGGCTAGCCGCAGCCAAGCCCCCATCCGCGAACCCCTACTGCCCAGCGCCCACCGTCTGCACAAGCGAGCTCAACCAATCCCCTGAGCGTGCGTCCAAACAACCACACGCTTCCCCATTGTAGTCACCGCACGTCCATGTTAAGCCAGCGCCTACTGTGTGCGCAGAGCCTCTGCAGCACTGGAGAGCCTTACGCCGCGGCAAGCAGGAACCATGGACAAGATCATCATCAAAGGCGCGCGAGAGCATAACCTCAAGAACATCGACGTCGAGCTGCCTCGCAACAAGCTGGTTGTCATCACCGGCTTGTCTGGATCGGGCAAATCGTCGTTGGCCTTCGACACCATCTATGCCGAAGGGCAGCGTCGGTACGTTGAGTCGCTTTCGACGTATGCGCGCCAGTTCTTGGAACAGATGGGCAAGCCCGATCTCGACTCGATCGAAGGGCTGTCACCGGCCATCTCGATCGAGCAGAAGTCGACCAGCAAGAACCCGCGTTCAACCGTCGGAACGGTGACGGAAATTTATGACTACCTGCGCCTGCTGTACGCGCGGATTGGCACCGTGCACTGTCATAGCTGCGGTCGGCCGATCAGCTCGCAGACGGTGCAGCAGATGGTCGATCGCGTGCTGCGGCTGCCGGATGGAACGCGCTTTTCCGTGCTGGCGCCGGTGGTCCGCGATCGCAAAGGCGAGTTCAAAAAAGAGATCGACGCACTGCGCCGCCAAGGCCTGCGTCGCGTCAACATCGACGGCGAGCTGTTCGATCTTTCAGAAGACACGATCAAGATCGACAAGAACAAGTCGCATACGATCGAGGTCTACATCGACCGCTTGGTCGTCAAACCCGACGTGCGGCAGCGCTTGACCGAGTCGATCGAGCTGGGCTTGCAGCTGGCGGAAGGCATCGTCAAGGTCTCGCCGGTTCTGCTGGGCGGCGACGATGAGGCGATTCTGGCCGATGGCGCCGGCATCACCGACGAAAACGGCGACATCATTTTTTCAGAGCGCTTCGCCTGTGTCGCTTGCGGCATCAGCTATCCCGAGATCTCGCCGCGCCTGTTTTCCTTCAACAACCCCTCGGGCGCGTGTCCGGCCTGCGATGGCATCGGCGCGAAGATGTTCTTCGATCCAGAGCTGATCGTCCCGACGGCGGATCTGTCGCTGCGCGAGGGCGCGATCGAGCCCTGGGAGAAGCGCAACGGCCCTTTTTTCCAGCAGATCCTGGAAGCCATCGCCGGTCACTACACCATCGACATGGCGACGCCGTGGTACGAGCTACCGCAGGCGCACCGCGACATCATTCTGTACGGCTCCAAAGGCGAAGAGATCGAGTTCTGGTTCGAGAAGAACGGCCGCCGTCACACCTACAAAAAAGAGTTCGAGGGCGTCATCCAGAACCTGGAACGCCGCTTGTCCGAATACGAACGTCGTCGACGGGAAGAGGGAACGGCTTCGCAGGGATCAGACAGCTTCGAAGCGGCGTACGAGGAGTTTTCGCCGTACATGAACAAGTCGCCCTGCGAAGAGTGCGAGGGCACGCGCCTGCGCAAAGAAGCGCGTTTCGTCAAGGTCGGTGGTCTGCCGATCAACGAGCTAACGGCCAAGCCGATCCGCGACGCCAAGCGCTTCTTCGATTCGCTCAAGCTCAGCCCGCGGCAGATGGAGATCGCGGATCGCATCCTCAAAGAAGTGCGCGATCGCTTGGGCTTCTTGGTCAACGTCGGCCTGGATTACCTGACCCTGGATCGCACGGCCGCCACACTGTCGGGTGGCGAGGCGCAGCGCATTCGCTTGGCTAGTCAGATCGGTAGCTCGCTGACCGGCGTGCTGTACGTGCTGGACGAGCCTTCGATTGGTCTGCATCAGCGCGACAACCAGCGCTTGCTAGAGACGCTGTTCCGGCTGCGCGACATCGGCAACACAGTCATCGTGGTTGAACACGACGAAGACACGATTCGCGCCGCCGATCACGTGCTGGATATGGGGCCGCGCGCCGGCGTGTTGGGGGGGCGCATCGTGGCCGCGGGCACGCCCGAGGACATCATGTCGTCGACGGGCTCGCTGACCGGCGCCTACCTGTCCGGGCGCAAGAAGATCGAAGTGCGCGGATCACGGCGACAGTGCCAGAACCGCTACATCGTCTTGAAGAACTGCAAAGAGCACAACCTGCGCGACATCACGGTGCGCTTTCCCGTCGGCGTCTTCACCTGTGTGACCGGCGTGTCGGGATCTGGCAAGTCGACCTTGGTCATCGATACGCTGCTGGGTGCGCTGAAGCAGAAGCTGCATCACAGCAAGTGTCAGGTCGGCGCGTACGACAGCATCGAAGGCATCCACCATGTCGACCGCGTCATCGACATTGATCAGCTGCCGATTGGACGTACGCCGCGCTCGAACCCAGCGACGTATACGGGCGTGTTCACGCACATCCGTGATCTGTTCGCGGCGCTGCCCGACAGCAAAGCCCGCGGCTACAAGGCGGGTCGCTACAGCTTCAACGTCAAGGGCGGTCGCTGCGAGGCCTGTCAGGGCGACGGCATCCTGCGCATCGAGATGCACTTTCTGCCCGATGTCTACGTCGTCTGCGAGGAGTGCAGCGGGCGCCGTTACAACCGCGAGACGCTGGAGGTGAAGTACAAAGGGGCCTCGATCGCCGACGTGCTGGACATGACGGTGTCGCAAGCCTGCGAGTTCTTGGGCCACATTCCCAAGATCCGCCAGAAGCTCGAGACGCTGCGCGATGTCGGCCTGGGCTACATCGCGCTGGGTCAGGCGGCGACGACGCTGTCGGGCGGCGAAGCCCAGCGCATCAAGCTGTCGAAGGAGCTGGCCAAGAAGGGCTCGGGCCGCACCGTCTACATCCTTGACGAGCCGACCACCGGCCTGCACTTCGACGACATCAAGCAGCTTTTGGACGTGCTTGGGCGCCTGGTCGAAAGCGGCAACACCGTCATCGTCATCGAGCACAACCTGGATGTCATCAAGACCGCCGACTACATCGTCGACATGGGACCCGAAGGCGGCGATGGCGGCGGCTACGTCGTCGGCTGCGGCACGCCCGAAGACATCGCGCGCGTGCCCGGCAGCTACACCGGCCAGTACCTAAAGCGCGTCTTGGCTGTCAGCTGATCGATGCAGACCGACGAGCTTCGTTTTTGGCAGCTTCTGCTGACCGGCTTCTTCGTCGCCGCGATCTTTGTGGTGCTGGCGCTGCGCTTCATCACCGTGCCGTACGGCCGCCACAACCAGCGTCGAAGCTGGGGACCTCAGGTGGGCAGCCTGCTGGGCTGGCTGATCATGGAAGTGCCGGCCTCTGTCGCGCCCATGATCTTGTTTTTGATCGGCAACCGGCGCGATGCGGTGATCTGGACCTTCTTTGTCCTGTGGCAGCTTCACTACTTCAATCGCGCCTTTATCTACCCCTTGCGCCGTCGAGGGGGAGCCGCGACGATGCCACTTCTGATCGCGCTGTTCGGCCTGGTGTTCAATCTGCTGAACACCTATCTGAACTGGCGCTATCTGACGTACTTCGTGCCAGCCAGTCGATACGCGCGCGACTGGCTGTGGGATCCCCGCTTCGTCTGCGGGACGGCGGTCTTTTTCGCGGGCCTGTTCATCAACCAGCACGCCGACTGGGTGCTGATGAACCTGCGCAAGCCAGGAGAGACCGGCTACAAGATCCCGCACGGTGGTCTGTATCGCTTCGTCTCTTGCCCCAACTACTTTGGCGAGCTTGTGGAGTGGCTGGGCTGGGCGATCCTGACGTATTCGCTGCCAGGGCTGGCGTTCTTCGTCTGGACTGCGGCGAACCTGATCCCGCGTGCGTTGGCGCATCACCGCGACTATCGCGCGCGCTTTGACAACTATCCGCAAGACCGTCGCGCCGTCGTTCCCTTCGTCCTTTAGCGAC
>JAYRFD010000691.1:0-2190 GCA_041908565.1 Polyangia bacterium
CCGAAGTCGGCCGCGTCTTTATCGGCAATCCCGCGATTGTCGAAGCGCTGCTTTTGGGTCTGCTGTCGCGCGGCCACGTGCTTCTGGAAGGCGTGCCCGGTGTCGCCAAGACGACGCTGGTCAAGGCCTTCGCGCAGGTGCTGGGCTGCCAGTTTCGCCGCGTGCAGTTCACGCCGGATCTGCTGCCGTCCGACATCACCGGCACGTACATCCTGGACCCGACCAGCAAAGACTTCGTGCTGCGCGAAGGGCCGATCTTCGCGCAGATCATCCTGGGGGACGAGATCAACCGAGCACCGCCCAAGACGCAGTCCGCACTGCTGGAAGCCATGCAGGAAGGGCAAGTGACGCTGGAAGGTCAGACGCGCCCGCTGCCGCAGCCGTTTATGGTCTTGGCGACGCAGAATCCCATCGAGCACGAGGGCACGTATCCGCTGCCCGAAGCGCAGCTCGATCGCTTTTTGCTGAAGCTGTCGGTGGGCTATCCCGAAGCGCAGGCCGAAAAGAACATGCTGCGCGCGTATGCCAAGCCGCCCAGCCCGCCGCGCGAACTTCTGTCACCGCCGGTGATCTTAGAGATGCAGCGCTTGGCTGCCTCGGTGCATGTCGACGATGAGGTCTATGACTATGTGCTGGAGCTTGTGCGCTTCACGCGCCAGCATCGCCGCGTCGCCTTGGGCGCATCGCCGCGAGCCGCCTTGGCCCTTTTGCATGCGGCGCGTGCGCGCGCGCTTTTGGCCGGGCGCGACTTTGTGCTGCCCGACGACGTGAAGGCGCTGTCACCGCAGATCTTGGCGCACCGCTTGATGTTGATCTCGGAAGCCGAGATGGAAGGCATCAGCCCATCCAGCGTCGTCGCCGAAGCGCTGCAGTCGGTGGGCGTGCGTCCAGCCGAGCGCCGTCGTGCCGAAGCCGGCGCAGCCCCTGTCGCGACGCGTCGCGCCTAACCCGTGCGGAGCCCGTCCCGTCCGTGAGCACCAGCCAGCACAGCAGCCAACGCGGTCGCTTTCCCGCGCTGACCAGCCGCGGCGCTTATGTGCTGTCGCTGTCGATCGTCCTTTTGATTCTGGGCGTCGGCTATGGCAGCTGGGCGCTGTCGCTGACGGGGCTGGGCTGCGTCACGCTTCTTTTCTGCACCTATCTGCTGTTTGCGATGCGCGTGTCGCTGCTGTGGCGTCGCTATCTGGAACTGGTCTGGTGGCTGCCGCGCGCTGCTGCCAATGAGGGCCTAATTGCCCATCGCACGTTTGAAGTGCAGGTGGCGCTGCGCAACTTAAGCCCGCTGTCCTTGGGCTTTGCCGAGCTGCGCGTGTTTTGTTCGCGCTGCATTGTGGTCGCGCGGCCGCTGGCTCCCGTCGAGCTGTTGCCGCGACGCCAGGCATCGGCGCGGCTGGAACTTCGCGCGCTGCAGGCCGGGCAGTGGATGATCCACGGTGCGGCCGTGCGGCTGTGGGATGCCTTCGGCCTGTACAGCATCGAAGCGTATTACCCGTCGGCGCTGCCCTTGAAAGTGCTGCCGCGATCGCAGCCGCGCGTCGCGCTTTTGCCGACTCGCTTGCGCGGTGCCGGCGGGGAAGAACGCATCGGCATGCACACCCTGCGGCGTCGCGGACTGGGCGGCGATCTGCGCGAGCTTCGCGAGTACGTGCCCGGCGACCCCTTCAAGCTGATCGCGTGGAAGGCCAGCGCGCGTGCGCCCATGGGGCGGCCGCTGGTGCGCGAGCTAGAGCGCGAGATGCTGCTTCTGCACTACATCGTCCTCGACATCGGCGCCACCATGCGCGAGGGGCGACCGGGGCAGTGGAAGCTCGATCACATGATCGAGCTGGCCTTGGGCTATGCCACGTCGGCCTTGGCCGAAGGCGATCGCGTCGGGCTGGTTGCCTTCGATGGCAGCGTGTACTGCCACGTCAAGCCGGGTGATGGCTCTCCGCATCGCCTGCGCTTGTGCGAACGCCTGCTGTCTTTGATGAACGTGGTGGAAGACGGCTTTGTCGCCATGACCGACGGTGAACTGGTGGCCGCCGTGGCCCGCTACCTGCGTCAGCAAGAGGGCCTGGATGCGCGGGTGCGGCGGGCTCCGCCCATGGAAGATCAGGCTGCGTGGGCTGGTATCGCCGTCGCTCCCAGTGGCGAGCTATTCGAGATTGGACCGCTGGTGGCGGCCGCGCGTCGCTTGCTGCCCGCGCG
>JAYRFD010000692.1:0-2027 GCA_041908565.1 Polyangia bacterium
CTGACGTCGATCTCTTGGAATGCGACGCCTTTGCGGGAAAGAAGGGCCTTGGCTCGCACGCAGTACGAACAGAACGCGGTGGTGTAGATGACGACAGTCGCCATGCGCTCAGGCTACCGCGTCCGCCGCCTGGCGGGAATCGTCCGCGCGAGGTTGGCCGCCAAGGTTTGCAGCCAGGGCCGGCGAATCGTTCGGTGATTGCCTCGCTGTCTGCGACCGCGATATCGTCGAGCCCATGCGTACTCGGGTTGCCGTTTTGTCCGCCTTTTCCGTCGCGCTGGCCTGCTGGGTTTCGGCTGTGCTCACGCAGCGGTCGGCCTTTGTTTTTGCACAGGCCCAGGCGCCCAAGGCTGGCGTCGCTGCGGCGGGCAAGCCCGGCGCGAACCAGCCGTCTGGCAATCGGCGTGTTCCGCGCGAAGCCGTGGTCAGTCTGCACCACGAAGACGAGTATTTTGGCGACTGGCGCGTCGGGTCTTATGTGTCGTCGACGCGAGGCTTTTCGACGGTGTCGTACTGGATCGAAGGGCCCAGCGGCCTGGTGCTGATCGACACACAGTTTCTGCCTTCCGCCGCCGAGGAATTCATCAACTGGGCCGAACAGACCACCGGCAAGCGAGCCCGCGCCGCCTTTGTCCTTCACGCCAACCCCGACAAGTTCAACGGCACCGGCGTCTTCAAAAAGCGCGGCATCAAGGTGATGACATCGGATCAGGTGCTGGCCTTGATTCCCGGCGTCGACATTCAGCGTCGGCGCGTCTTTTTCGAGCGCTTCAAAGACGACTATCCCGCCGATCTGGTGCTGCCCGAAAGCTTCGGCAGCGAGTCCGTCAACATGGACCTGGCCGGTATCAACGTGAAAGCGCACGTGATGGGGCAGGGCTGCAGCGATGCGCACGTCGTCGTGCAGTTCCAAGACCACGTCTTTACCGGCGATCTGGTCGCAAACGGCAGCCACAGCTGGCTGGAGCTGGCGCGGACCGAAGAGTGGCTCAAGCGCTTGGAAGAGATCAAAGGCCTGGGCGCCAAGACCGTGCATCCCGGACGCGGGCTAAGCGGCGATCTGCGCCTTTTGGATCAGGAAGCGGCGTATCTACGCTTTGTGCGCGATGCCATCGCCGCCGAAAAACCGCGCCTGTCTGCAAGCGGCGACATCGACGACGCGGGCCGCGACGCCATCGAGCGCGTGCGGGGCAAGATCGAAGACCGCTTCTTGGGCTATCGCTTCGCCATCTTCCTGAACTTGGGCCTGCCCGCCGAGTGGACGCGCCAAGCCAAGCTGGCCAAGCCCTAGCGCATGCGCCTTTTCCTGGTCTGTCTGGGCGGAGCACTGGGCAGCGGCCTGCGGTACGCGATCGGTCTTGTGGCCGCGCGCTTTTTTGGACTGCTGTTTCCGTGGGGCACGCTGGCTGTGAACCTGCTTGGCTGTTTCTGCATCAGCTTGGTGATCGCGCTCGCTTCGCCGATGGATGGATCATCGCCGCTGGTCTCGCCGCACGCGCGCCTGTTTCTGACGACGGGGGTGATGGGCGGGCTGACGACGTATTCCGCCTTCAACCACGAAGTGCTGACCTTGCTGCAGGGCAGTGGCTGGCCGCGAGCGCTTTTGTACGTCGGACTGACGCTGCTTGGCTGCCTGGCGCTGGGGGCGCTGGGGGCGTATGCCGGGCGCGCAGTTCTGGGTCGCTGATTGCGATATCATGCCGGCCACATGCCGCGGCGGATGCCACGGCGCTAGTCAAGCTGCAAAAGTGGATTAGGAGATTCATTCGTCATGAGCACAGCCAGCACGCCTCCGGTGATTGAGTCGGTTTGGGCCCGCGAGATCTTGGATTCGCGTGGGACGCCCACGGTGGAAGTCGACGTTCGCCTGCAAGGAGGCGCCTTGGGCCGCGCCGCCGTTCCATCGGGCGCATCGACGGGCAGCTCAAGATCAACGGGTTCCGCATCGAGCCGGGCGAGGTCGAGGCGACGCTGCGCCGCCATCCCGGCGTTCTGGACGCGGTGGTCGGCGCCACCACGTGGGGGGC
>JAYRFD010000693.1:0-3434 GCA_041908565.1 Polyangia bacterium
CACAGCCCACCCGCCGACGAGCCGGCACAGTCTGCATTGGCCTTGCAGTTGCCGCAGGTTCCAGAGACGCAAAACTCCAGCGGCGTTGCCAGCACGCGCGCCTGCGACCACGCCTTGCACTGGTTGTCGGCGCTGCACGGCACGCACTGCCGATCGGGGCAAGCCGCCGCCGTCGCCATCGTGCAGTCAACGGGTCCCGCGCACGAGCCGCCTTTCGGTTCACAGCGCTCCGTCAATGGAGAGCAGGCGAAGCCAGGGCCCATGGCCTCGCACATACCGGTATTGACCATGCAGTTCTTGGGATTGTTTTCCCGCGTAAACAGTGCGTCGCAGCTCAGCGTCGCAAGCGCAGCCAAAATCAAGCCGTAGCGAGTCTTGCTCATCGACGTTTCCTTGTAAGCGTGAAGTAAGAAGGTGCCTGCTAGTACCGCGCAACCAAGCCAGCGCCCAAACCGCCCGCCACTCCGCCCAGCGTCAATGCCGCCCGAGGTGCAGCCTCTCCAGACTTCCCTTCGCCGGCCGCTTCACCCGGTTTCTTGTTGGCATCCACCGCGCTGTTGCGGGGCCCCGGCAGCGCAATCAGGACCGCGCCCGCCCCAGCAACCAGGACGCCGGCCACGGTAAAGCCGATCCCCATTGGCAATGTGGTGTAGATCTGCCTGCACTCTGCGGATCCAGAATCCTCGACGCAACGGCCATTCAAGTTCAGCCCCGCGGCGCCAAGTCCAATTCCAGCCACACCCAGCGCAATCATTCCGGCGCCAAGTCCGATTCGCCACTTGGGGCGGGGGCCGTTTTCGGCGACGTATTTGACTTGCACGGGGTCTTGGCCGACTTCCAGCTTGACGCTGAGGTTGCTGGCCTGGCCCTCGCTGATGTTCAGCGTCTGGTTCTTCGAGCGGTGGCCGGTGCGGCGCAGGGTCAGTTCGTGCTTGCCGGCGAAGATGGTGCGCTTGTAGGGCGTCACGCCCAGCTCGACGCCGTCGATGAAGACCGATGCGTTGGTGGGGTCGCTGGTGATGACGACCTGGCCACGCGGCTTGGCGGCGTCGTCGAAGATGGCCTTCTTGACCAAGTCCGACAGGCCCGAGGAAGCCTGGGCGACGGTGCAGCTTGGGCACTCGGACGTGGCCTTGGCCCCCAGCGCGCCGACTTCGACGTTGTAGTACGTTGCGCCCAAGGTCCACGCCGATCCCGACGTGCTGCGCCAGACCTTGAGGCTGTAGACAATGACGGCGTGCGCGCCGAGCAAGCGGCCGACGCGCTCCTGGCATTCTTCTTTGAAGCAGCCTTGGATGCCTTCGCCCTGGATGATGGTGTCGCGCTCGCCCTTGGACGCCAGATCGAACTGCTGCTCTTTGAGGGCGTTGTTCACGGCCGTCTCAAAAGCAGCAAGCTCTTCGGGCGTCAGCGAGCCGTTGGTCTTGGCCTCCATGACGACGGCCATCTTGCGCTCGGCAGCCTGCGACGACGACGGAGCGGCAAGGACCGCGGCCACGCACAGCAGGCCAGCCAAAACAGAACGGACGCCGGCAAGCGGCAAAACAGACGAGAGGTAGCGAGAGGGCATCTGCATGGTTTTCCTGTCGACTAGCTCGACGGAGAAGCCGCCCGTTTTGCAGCCTTCGGAGCGGTCCTGCCGTCTCGTGCACGAGTACGAGAAGTCATGTTATCACGCGAGGCTCCGCGAGCTTGCCGCAAATACGGGGGCCGCCTTGGATCGATTCACGTTTCACGTTGCGGCTGCGCGTTGGGCATCTACCAGGTCCGCATTTTTCGCGCTCGCCTCATCTCCCCTGCCCCTCCGTCGAGCCCGCACGGCCACAGTCCCGACGGCAGCGGCTTGACGCAAAAGACCCGTTAGACCCGCTCAAACAGCGCGGCGATGCCCTGCCCGACGCCGATGCACATGGCCGCAATGCCATAACGCCCGCCGCTGCGCGATAGCTCGTGCAAAAGCGTGGTGGTGATGCGCGCGCCCGAGCAGCCAAGCGGATGCCCCAGCGCAATCGCCCCGCCGCAGACGTTGACGCGCTCTTGCCACAGCGCCTCGGGAAGTTCGGGAAGCTCGCGCAGCACAGCCAGGGCTTGGGCAGCAAAGGCCTCATTCAGCTCAAGCCGCGAGACATCCGACAGCGACACGCCCGTCCGCGACAGCAGCTTGCGCAGGGCCGGAACCGGCCCGATGCCCATGTAGCGCGGGTCGACACCGGCCGCCGCCCCGCCGACGATACGGGAAAGCGGAGTCAGCCCCAGCCGCGCCGCATGCTCTGCGGTCCCGATCAAAAGCGCGGCCGCTCCATCGTTTAGCGTCGACGAATTGCCCGCCGTCACGCTGCCGCCCGAACGAAATGCAGCCCCCAGCTTGCCGAGCTTTTCCAGCGAGCTATCGCCGCGCGGCCCCTCATCGACGCTGACCGTGCTGGCCGGGCGATCTTTGCCCTGCGCTGGGACGGTGATGGGCACGATCTCGCCCTGGAACCAGCCTTTTTCTTGCGCAGCGACGGCCCGCTGGTGGCTGCGCAGCGCGAAGCGGTCCTGTTCTTCGCGACCGATGCCGTACTTGTCGACCAGGTTTTCCGCCGTTTCGCCCATGGCTTCCAGCGGGAACTTCTGCGCCATGCGGGGGTTGGGAAAGCGCCAGCCCAGCGACGTGTCGAACAGAGTCTGATTGCCGCCGACAAACGCCGTATCGGGCTTGCCCATGACCAGCGGCGCCCGCGTCATCGATTCCACTCCACCGGCGATAAACAGGTCGCCTTCGCCGGATCGAATCGCCCGCGCGGCCTGCAGCACCGCTTCCAGTCCCGACCCACACAAGCGGTTCACCGTCACGCCGGGCACTGACTGCGGCAGGCCCGCCAGAAGCAGCGCCATGCGGGCCACGTTGCGGTTGTCTTCACCGGCCTGATTGGCGCAGCCGGCGATCACGTCGTCGATCTGCGACGGATCGACCTGCGTCGTTTGCACCAGCGCGGCCAGCACTTGGCCCAGCAGATCATCGGCTCGCACATCTTTCAGACCGCCGCGATACCGCCCGATGGGGCTGCGCACCGCCGCCAGCACATACGCTTCTCGATTCGTCGAGGTTGCAAGGTTTGCCATGGCTGGCCACTGTATCCGAACGCGTCGTCCATCGGAATCGCCAGCCACGCAGGCGCCTGCGATATGATCGGACCTTCGCAGTCTGGGAGGCTCCTATGTCCGTGTGGTCCCGTTCGTCTTGGTTGGCCCGTGGGGCTGTGTTCGCAGCGGCTCTGACCACGCTGCTTGCGCCGGTCGCCGCGCCTGCTTTCTGTGGCTTCTTCGTGTCGGGCGCCGACGCCAAGCTGTACAACAACGCCTCGCAAGTGGTGCTGCTGCGCAAGGGCAATCACACCGAGATGTCGCTGTCCAACAACTACCAAGGACCACCGGAAGACTTCGCGATGGTG
>JAYRFD010000694.1:0-9246 GCA_041908565.1 Polyangia bacterium
GCCACCGGCGAAAGCAACGCCGCTAGCGTATCTGGGGTCGCCCCGTCGCTGATGTAGCTGCGCAGATCCGGGCCATCCAGCGGATCGGTGGCCAACCATGGCGTGCCCGGGCCGTTCGTCGCGGCGCCCACAAGCGGCGCAGGACCGCCCAGCAGATCCAGACCGCCGCCCCCGGCGCCACCCGCTGTGCCGCCATCGGATGTCGGCGGCAGGACCCCGAAGGCATGCACGGCGGCCGCGTGGCGATGGTTCAGCAGCATCGCGCGTTCGGCACTGCGCCGAAAGCGTTCGATAAAGGCCGGCGTTCGGCAGGCGTCCGACGACAGCACCTTGACGACGACCGTGCGGCCTTGCGGTCGCTGCTCGGCCAAAAAGCTCTCACCATGCAGCTCTTCACCGAGCCACGACAGCAGATGCAGCTGAGCATTCAGCCAGCGTCCCGGCGCGAGCCGCATGGGTTCCTTGCTTTGAATCTATCCCACGACGAGGTTCAGCAGGCGGCCTTTGACAAACACGCTCTTCTTAATCGCCTTGCCCGCTGTGTGCTGCGACACGTTGCTGTCGGAAAGTGCCAGCGCCGTCACCGTCGCTTCGTCGACATCGGGCGCCACCAGAACCTCGCCGCGCTTCTTGCCGTTTACCTGCACGACCACCGTCACCTGATCGTCGCGCGCAATCGCTTCATCGCAGACCGGCCAGGTCGCAGCGACGGCAAAGCCGCTGTTTCCAAGCAGCCGCCACAGCTCTTCGCACAGGTGCGGCGCCATCGGGCACAGAAGCAGCACGGCGCTCTGCAGGGCTTCGCGCAGCGCGAAGTTCAGCGTCGCGCCCGTCCCCATCGCGGTCAGGCGATCGCCCGTCTCGTTGCACAGCTCCATGATCGCGGCGATGGCCGTGTTGTACTGCAGGCGATCGAACAGATCGGTGGTCACGCGGCGGATCGTCTTGTGCGTCTTGCGGCGCAGCGCCAGGTCTTCCGAGCTGACTGCGCTGGCATCGGCAGCGACGGGAAGAGCCAACGCGCGTAGCACCAAGCGATGCAGGCGCCCCAAGAAGCGGCTGCAGCCTTCAACGCCGGCTTCGCTCCATTCCAAGACCGAATCGGGCGGCGCTGCGAACAGGCAGAACAGGCGCACGGTGTCGGCGCCATAGCGATCGATCAGCGTCATCGGCTCGACGACGTTGCGGAAGCTCTTGGACATCTTCATCTGCCGCAGGGCCTGCGCTGGCTGGCCGCACTGCTTGCAGTTTCCGTCCTGCACTTCTTCCGGGTACAGGTAGTCGTGCGTCGCGCAGCGATAGGCGTCTTTCAGCACCATGCCCTGCGTCAGCAGACGAGAAAACGGCTCGCGCAGGTCTTTGGGCAGCAGCCCCCAGTCGCTGAGCATCTTGGTGAAGAAGCGCGCATAGATCAGGTGCTTGGTCGCGTGTTCCGACCCGCCGACGTACAGATCGACCGGCATCCACGACAGGCCTTTTTCGTCGAGGATCCCGTCCTTGTAGTTCGGCGCGGTGTAGCGCAGGAAGTACCAAGACGACTCCATAAAGCCGTCCATGGTGTCGGTTTCGCGTCGGGCCGGGCCTTTGCAAACCGGACAGGTGGTCTGCGCCCAGGTCGGATGCGTCGACAGCGGCGACTTGCCACCGGGCACGAACTCGACATCTTCGGGCAGGCAGACGGGAAGCTCGCTTTCCGGCACAGGCTGATACCCGCAGCCGCCTTGGCATTCGACCATCGGAATGGGACAGCCCCAGTACCGCTGCCGAGACACCAGCCAGTCGCGCAGGCGATAGCTGACCGTCTGGTCACCTTGCCCGCGCTCGCGCAGCCAGACCGTGATGCGGCCCTTGGCTTCTTCGCTGGGCGTGCCGTCAAACGGACCGGATGCGACCAGCGTTCCCGGCTCGACATAGGCGGCGTCCATCGTCGCTGGATCCAGCACCTTGTCCGGGGCCGAGATGACGACGGAAAGCGGCAGGCTGTACTTGCGCGCGAATTCGAAGTCGCGCTGATCGTGCGCCGGCACCGCCATCACCGCGCCCGTGCCATAGTCCATCAGCACGAAGTTGGCGATGTACACCGGGATGTGTTTTCCCGTCGCTGGATTGACAACGTAAGCGCCGGTGAAGACGCCTTCTTTGACGTAGTCTTCAGCGCCACGGCGGATCTTGTCTTCGGCCCGCACCTTGTTGACGAAGGCGGTGACTTCGGCTTCGCGTCCCGTGCCGCGCGCCAAACGCAGGGCCAGCGGATGCTCGGCCGCGATCGACATGAAGGTCGCGCCAAACAGCGTATCGGGGCGCGTTGTGAACACCTCGATCTCGCTGGTGGCGGCCCCGCTGTCGTCGGAGGGCAGCGGCTGCACCAGCCCGAACTTGATGCGCGCACCTTCCGATCGGCCGATCCAGTTGGTCTGCATCGACAGGACCTTTTCCGGCCACTTGCCCTGCAGCTTGGCGATGTCGTCCAGGATCTCTTGCGCGTATGCCGTGATGCGAATGAACCACTGCACAAGCTCGCGCTGGACGACCGTCGACTGGCAGCGCCAGCACAGGCCGTCTTCGACCTGTTCGTTGGCCAGCACCGTCGCGCACTGCGGACACCAGTTGACCAGCGCGCCCTTGCGATAGGCCATGCCGCGCCGCCACATCTCGATGAAGATGCGCTGCTCGTGCACGAAATAGCTGGGGTCGCAGGTGCACAGCTCATGGCTCCAGTCGTACGACTGGCCCAAGCGCAAAAGCGGCCCCTTCATCGCTTCGATGTTTTTTTCCGTCCAGATGCGCGGGTGAACACCGGCTTTGATCGCGGCGTTTTCGGCCGGCAGACCGAAGGCATCCCAGCCCATCGGGTACAGCACGCGATAGCCGCGCATGCGATAGCCACGCGCCAGCACGTCGCCGATGGAATAGTTGCGCACGTGCCCCATGTGGATGCGTCCCGACGGGTACGGGAACATTTCCATCAGGAAAAACTTGGGGCGCTGCGCCGGCTGGGCATCGGAAGAAAACAGACCGGCTTGCTGCCAGGCCTGCTGCCAGCGCGGCTCGGCTTCGCGCGGGTCGTATTTGTCACTTGGCTTGTCACCCGGCTTGTCAGAAGAAGGCGGGCCAGCGGGTGCGTTTTGATCAGCAGATAGCGACGAGGACATAGCGCCGCAAGGTATCACAGTGAGGTTCTGAAGTAACGGAATCCGCCGCCCCTCGCGTTGGCGCGGTGGCCCCCTTTCGGAAGCCCGATCGTGGAAGCAGCGGGCCGCGCGGGCACAAGTTCGCTGGGGCGTCGCGCCGATCGGGGTGGGCTCTCCACGCTACGATGACCTCCATGATGCGCATCACGGCTCGCTTGCGGCTGCAGCCTTTTTCCGACTCGCAGATTGACGCCCTGTTCGACTTTTTCCGCGATGCTTCGGTGCGTCGCTACTTGCTTGATGACGCACAGGTCGACCGTGCCTGGGTGGCTGCCGAAGTGAAGGACAGCCACGAGCGCTTTGACACGGGCTCGCTCGGCCTGTTTGCCGCGTACCCGAAAGATGCGTCCGATCCCTTGGTCGGCTTCGTCGGCTTTCGCCCCTTTTACGATCCGCCCGTGCTGCAGCTTGTCTATGGCGTGGCGCCAGACTACGTGGGTCGCGGCTTCGCCAGCGAACTCGCCAAGGCTGCCGTCGATCTTGCGTTTTCTGAGCATGGCTTCACCGAGGTACGGGCCAGCACCGACGAGCCAAACCATGCCTCGGTGTGCGTGCTAAAGCGCCTGGGGATGCGGCTTGTCTCGACAAGCCCCGGCGAGCGCTGGCCGCAGCTTCATTTCCTGCTACCACGGCCCGATGCCGGATGCGCAAAGCCAGAAATGCCATAGAGAGTCCAGCCTGCGTAGACCCATCCCTTGGCCCTGCGGCTAATCCGTGATGGGCAGGACGACCAGGAAGGTGGTGCCGCTGGTGGCGACGGCGGTGCTGCCAGTGGTACTGCTGCCGGTCATCGGTGCGATCGCCCCCAAGGGCAAGGCCACGCTGGTGCCGCTGCTGCTGCCGACCGAGGCCGTCGTCCCGGCGCCGCCCGCCGTCGTCGTGCGCGTGCGAACTTCGATGAAGCCGTCGTGGTTTTCGACGATGCGCTGACTGATCGCCAGACCCAGGCCGGTGCCGCGTTCCTTGGTGGTGAAAAACGGGATGAACAGGTTCTTCTGCACCGCCGAATTCAGACCCGGTCCGGTGTCGCTGAAGCGCACTTCGATGTGCTGCGTCGGACCGCCCAAGCGGCCTCCGTGTCGCAGGCCGGTGCTGATGCTCAGGCGACCGCGCGGCACCTCGCCTTCGGGATTGGCTTGCAGCGCGGCCTTGCTGCTTTCCGCCATGGCCTGCAGCGCGTTTAGACCCAGGTTCAAAAAGACCTGACGTAGCTGTTCGGCGTCGCCGCGCGTCTTGGGCAGATCGTCGGTCAGCTGAACGACGATTTCGGGCGGTACAAAGACGGATGGGCTGTCGTTCTTTAGCTCCTCGGCAAGCGGGCGCAGCAACGCTTCGGTGCGTCGCACGACGTCGTTGATGTCGATCGGCTGATAGTCGCCACGCAGCGGCCGGGCATAGTCCAGAAACTGCGAGACAACACGCCCCAGGCGCCGCGTCTCTTCCAGGATGATCTGCGAAAAATCGGCGATGTCTTCGTCGGCAGGCAGGCGACCATCGCGACCGGGAGCAATCAGCTCGGCAGCGCCTTTGATCGCCCCCAGCGGGTTTCGGATCTCGTGCGCCAGACCGGCCGCCATCTGACCCAGCGCCGCCAAGCGATCGCGTTCCTTCATGCGGTCGTACAGCTTCGAGTTCTGCAGCGTGATCGAAAGCTGCGCCGCAATGCCGGCATAGATATCCAAATCGCCGACGGAAAAGCTGTCGTTTAGGCGCTCGCCCGGATCTTTGTCTTTGATGCACAGAAAGCCCAGCAAGACATCGGGCGATGCGAAGTCGCCGCCGGTCTTGTCGCTGCCGGTCGCCGGCTGACTGCCCGACGCAGCCCCCATGTTGCCACCGCCGCCGCCGCTGCCACTGACACTGAAGATTCCCAGCACGGCGCTGGCCTGCACTTCAACCAGGACGCGGGCAATGGCGTCGACGTTTTCGATGGCCGATGCATCGTTCGATCGCATCTGCAGGTGTTCGTACTGCAGGCGTTCCAGCGTGATGGGCTGGCGCGTGGCGATCAGGCGCGTCCAGAACGGTCGACGGGCGGCGGTGTCCAGGCGCTCGACGGGACGGCTGCTGCCGAAGGCGCCGACTAGTTCGTACCCGCTGCCATCGGCTTCCAAAAGATAGATGGCGGCTCCGGTCAGGCGTCGAGTTTCTTCAAAAACGGCCAGCACCAGGCGGACGGCTTCGCGCGGCTCGATGACGTTGGGCAGAAGCTGGCGAAGCTCGGCCAGTGACTGCTGAAGCTCGGTGCGTTCGCGCGTGGTGATGCGCTGCACTTGCCGTTCCAGAAACACGCGCAGCGGCTCGTACAGAAGCAGGATCAAGAACGCGACGACGGTGACCACCTGCTGCGGCTGCACGCCGATCAGCGTCAGCAGGGTCTGCACGGCCGACAGCAACAAGACGAAGGCCGACAGCACGACGACGCGGCCCAGAAGTTCGTTGATGTCCAGCAGGCGATCCATGACCAGCGTCTGCTGCAAGAAGTACAGATAGACGATGGTCAGCAAGCTGCCGATGGCCGGCCCGCCACGCCCAAGCGGCGACGGCAAGTAGTCGATGGCGGCGGCCGTGATGCACAGCACACCCACCCCGATCAGGTACAAGAGGCGCCGCTTGTCGACGCGCGACAGCGTGCTGCGATAGGCGTTCCACAGCGGCGACAGCGCGGCGTACAGGGCCAGAAGCGTTGCGGCTTGCAAGACGGCCGGCAAGCGCAGCACCCAGCGCGAAGGCGATGGCTGCGTGTTGTCACCGCGCGTGCTGTATGCGTAAAGCAGAGCGACTTCGGCCAGCAGCACAGCCAGCCAGGCATAGCGCGGAGCTCCGACGGCGCGACGCGAAGGGGCCAGGCCATCGCGTCCGCTGTTCAGCCACGTGCGCAGAAAGCCGACCAAGGTCAGCGGCAGCGCGATCTGCGTCGACAGCACCAGATACAAAGACCGATCGCCGCCACGAAAGATGTTGAACAGGTGCCACAGCAGCACGTTGCTGCACAGCACGATGAAGGCGCGATACGCCGGCCGCCGACTGCGACTGAGCAAGACCGCGCCCAGAAGCACCGCCGACAGCGCCGACAGCAGCGCGGAAATGGACGAAAACGTGGCGGTCTCGGACGTCGGTGGCATCGATGGGTTAACGCGAGCTACGGATTGGATGTGCCGGTGCGCCCGTAGCGATCTTCCAAGCGAACGACGTCGTCAAGCTCTGGCGTTGACACCTCGACAACATCGGTGTCGATAAGCGCGATCATGCGGTGGCGCAGGCCCGGCTGGATGTGAAACGGCTGCTGCGGCCCAAGCTCGGTGGCGGTCAGGGGGTTGTTGCCTTCGCCATGCTCGAAGCGCAGGCGGCCCGACAGGACCATGATCGTCTCGTCCTTGCGGTTGTGATACTGCAGCGAAAGCTGTTCCCCCGCCTTGATGTGCAGGATCTTGCCGACGTAGCGCGGCGTCTCTGCCCAGATCAGCTCATGTCCCCAGGGTTTGGTCACGGTGCGCATTCCTTGTGCGTATCACAGGCTTTCCCGTCGGACAATTTCGTCGCGCGGTCGGGATACAAGGCGTGGCACTTCCCGTCGCTTGCGGACGCAAGCGCTGCCCATCGCGCACCGTTTGCGGGATTTTTCACGGCTCGTGCTCGCGTCCCATCGCGCGGGCCGGTGCAGTCCGTCACGCCGTTGTCACGAAGGACGCGCGACGCACAATGGACGCAGCGACAAAGGGGGACGCCGCCGCGAAAGCAGTGGCCACAGGCTCGCGCGGTCCCTACCATAAAGGACAGTCGCAGGCCCTGCTCTGCCGGCGACGAAGGGGGACCACATGAGGCGTTTATCTAGGCTTTTTTATGCAACCGCTTTGGCGCTGAGCGTTTCACTTGGCTGCAACAGCACCGCACTCAGCGGCGATCCCGGAACACCACCGGATGATCCCAACACCGTCGATGGCGTGCTGGATGTACAGCCCAGCGCGCTGCAGACGCTAAACGTGACGGTCGGGCAGCAGCCAGCGCCAACGGTGGTCTATACCGCGACGTGGAACGGCCAGCCCGCCGACGCCACCTGGGGCCTGGATCGCGGCGAGATCGGCAGCCTGCCTGGCGGCCCCGCCAACACGCAGACCTTTACTCCACGCGGCAGCACCGGCGGCCTGGTGACGCTGCGCATCGGCTATGCCGGCAAGACGGTCACGCGTCAGGTGCAGGTGAAGCTGTTGGCCCAGCAGAACGGCCCCAACCCAAGCAGCCCGGCGGAACAAGCGCAGATCGCCACCAGCGTCGCGCAGCTTACGGCAAGCGGCGGTGTTGGCGGCGTCGGCGGCGAAGGCTTGGGCCCGGCCGTCACCGATGCCACGACGCTTGCCGCCTTGCAGAACCCGACGTCGAACGGAGCCGCGCAGAACCTGGGCTTTCTGTATCCGTACGACAACACGGTGTGGCCGCGCGGTCTTTTGGCTCCCAACCTGATGTGGCAGTGGAACACCAACAACGCCGATGCCATTCAGATCGAGCTGTCGACGACCAGCGGATCGTACACATACAAAGGCACGTTCGGGCGACCGGCGATCTTGGCCACCACCGGCGGCGCGTTTATCCGTCACCCGATCCCGCAGACAGCGTGGGAAGCCGCCACCAACAGCGCCGGCGGCACCACGGCAAGCGGCCAGCCGGATCGCCTGACCTTGAAGCTGACGATCGCGCGCGGCGGCGTCGCCTATGGCCCGATCACGCAGACCTGGACCGTCGCTCCGGCTCGGCTGTCGGGCATCATCTATTACCAATCGTACGGCACGCTGCTGGCGCGCAACTACACCGGCGCGGTCGGTGGCGACGGCCGCTTCGGTGGCGCCGTGCTGTCGATCCGCGTCGGTGACACCGGGCCCAAGCTGGCGGCCGGTGCCAACGGAGCCGAAGCGCAGTGCCGCACCTGCCACTCGGTAGCGGCCAATGGATCGCAGCTTGTCGTGCAGCACGGCGACAACTATGGGATCAGCTCGGCCTATGCGCTGACGCCGACCGGCACCACCGAACGCGCCATGACGGTCAGCGCCGAATTCCCGGGCCTTTCGCCCGACGGCAGCCTGGCCCTTGCCCCCAGCGGTCAGCTGATCTCGCTGACCAATGGCGGCACCGCGCTTTCCTCGACGGGCCTAAACACCGTCGCCACCAACCTGGGCGCGCCGGCCTTTGCGCCCAGCGGCACCTTGATCGCGTTTAACCCGATGGCCAGCAGCAGCCTCAGCAACCCGACGCAGAAGCTGGTCACCATGGACTTCGATCCGATGACGCGCGCGTTTTCCAACCCGCTCACCATCGTCGATGATACCGGCAAGCCGGCCGAGACGCGCCCGGGCTGGCCGGCCGTCTTCCCCGACAGCAAGTCGGTGGTCTTCCACCACCAAAGCGCGGCCGGCGTCGACGGCAATAGCCTGGGCGCGATGAACACCCGCAAGGGCGCCCGCGCCGAGATCGCCTGGGCCGCCATCAGCAGCACGCGCGTCGTGACGCACCTCAACGCGCTCAACGGCAAGGATGCGGCGGGCAACTCGTACCTGCCGAAGCTGGCCACGCCGATCTCGATGTCGTGTACCGCCGACGGATCGCAGGTGGGCAACATCGATCCCGATCACGGCCAGGACACCTCGCTGAACTATGAACCGACGGTCAACCCGGTTGCGTCAGGCGGCTATGCCTGGGTCGTCATCACCAGCCGCCGCATGTACGGCAACCTGGCGACGCTGCCGCCGTACTGCAGCGACCCGCGCGGCGTCAACTTGGTCAACAACATCACCACCAAGAAGCTGTGGGTCGCCGCCATCGACATCAACGGCAACGTCGCAAACGACGCCAGCCACCCGGCCTTCTATCTGCCCGCGCAAGAGCTTCTGGCCGGCAACGCCCGCGGCTTCTGGACGCTGGATCCCTGCCGTTCCGACGGCGCGTCTTGTTCATCCGGCGACCAGTGCTGCAACGGCTTCTGCCAGCCCAACGCCACCGACGGCAGCCTGGTGTGCGCCAGCAGCTCCAGCAGCCAGTGCTCCGCCGTGCAGGAAAAGTGCAC
>JAYRFD010000695.1:0-8251 GCA_041908565.1 Polyangia bacterium
CCATGGTCGCTGGCATCAGCGCCGCATGAATCACAAACAAGCGCGACAGCGTATGGGGGTTGTAGGACTCTCCCGCCAGCAGCGTGCGCTTCATGAAGCCGCCCAGAAACGGCAGCGCATCGGCCACGTTGGATGCGACGGTGGCGCCCCAAAAACTAAGCTGTTCGTACACCAGCGAATACCCCGTGAAACCGCCGATCAGCATGGACAAAAGCAGTCCCATTCCGATCATCCAGTTCAGCTCACGCGGGCGGCGATACGCTCCGGTGAAGAAGACACGAAGCTGATGCAGGATGACCGCGCCGACCATAAACGTCGCGCTCCACTTGTGCAGGGAACGGATGTACCAGCCGTACGCGGCCTGTTCGGTGATGAAGCGAACCGACTGGTACGCCGTCGTCGGGCTGGGCTGGTAATAGCTGGCCAGCAGGATGCCCGTGCCGATCATCACCAGAAACAGGTACGCCGGTGTGCCGCCCAGCGCGAACCACCAGCGCTTCATGTGGTTCGGAACCGGCTCGTTGGTTAGCTCGCGCAGGGTCTCGTCTTTGACCGGAACCCGCTCGGCCCAAAAGGCGCTACGCCGACTCATCGAACGTGCCTCCCACGCGGCGATCGTCGGTACACGAAGCCGACGGCTGCCCGATCTTGCGCAGCAGTCCTTCGCCGCGACAGTCTGGCGTCGTTGTCACGGTCGCCCGCGCTTCCCCGTGTCGTTCGCGCGGCAGTCCGGACACTGGCACCTCCACAAACAGAAGTCCGTTGTCGACCTTCACCGGATAGCGCGACAGGCTCTGTCCTTTGGGTGGCCCGTCGACCCCTTCGCCGCGGTCGTTGAACACACCGTTGTGACAGGGGCAGAAGAAGCGGTTTTTGTTGCCTTCCCACAGCACCTGGCAGCCCATGTGTGGGCAGGTACTGGACAGCGCAATGAAGCTGTCTGGCTGGTTGGCTTCGCCAATGCGAGCCACCGCAATCGCCGCGCCGCTTGGCGCCTTGTACTTCACCTGGCCGCCCATCGGGATGGCCTGACAGGACGCGACGTACAGCCAGGCTTTGGCCTCTGTCTGCGTCGGAACCAGATACTTCACGGCATGGCTGCCCAGGGTGCCATAGCTGACCCCCAGCGACAGCACAACGCCCGTGCTCAGCGCCGTGCTCAGCAGATCACGCCGCGATGGATCGCCCTCTCCGCCAGACTCCACAGCGGAATCAACAGCGGGCTCCTTGTCCTCTGCCTTGGATGCAGGGGAGTGAGTCTCCGTCTGAGGCTGAACAGGCCCATTCACCATCTTTGCTCCCGATGCCGCGGTATGAGTTCGACGCCCCGAACGCTATCACAATATGAATCATATGGAATGCATATTTTTCCAAAATCCGGCTCGCGCAGCGACGGCGCTCTGGACCACCCATCGCGCAATGTTTGCGCGAATTCTGCCCTCCGATCGATCCCTGGAAGCGATTTTTAGGAGTCACCAATTGGGAATCTCGTGACTCCTTTTTCTGGCCTGTCCCGACAGAAAAAGGAAGTTCACGCAGGACCCAGGCCGCAGGTCCGCATTGCAGGGCTACTGGTCTTTGATCTTGCGATCCGAGGACGCCTGTTTTCGTCGCTGGTGCCACCTGAAAACTTCGCTGAGCCGACCATGTCCCGACTCAGATACAGTGATCGGCACGTCTTTGTGGAGGCTATTCCGTGCGTCCTCGTATGCTCTGGCCTGGCACCGTACGAACCCGAGGCTGGCAACAAGTTGCCGTCCCTCCAGCGGGCCTAGCCCACCGTCCGTTCATCACCGCACTGCCCTTCGTCCCAATCCTGGGCCTGCTGCTGTGGGCTGTACTTGGCTTGACTGCACGCGCTGTCGCCGCCGCCCCGCCGCAGCCAGGCGCGGCCCCGGCCGCCGCCGCACCTGGCGCCACAGCGGTTGCTGAACCGACCAAGCCCAGCCCGCTGCAGAGCGCAAGCCCAGCGCCCGCCGCGGTCGGATCGACGACGATGCCAGTGTCTTCTGCAGCATCTGCTGCAGCGTCTGCTGCAGTGGGCACTGCGACGCGTCTTGTGCCCCTGCGCGTCGGCTTTTCCGCCAAGTCGACGCCCTGCACCTTCTTTCCCGAAGGCCACTGGCAGGGCTCGTTCTACGAAGCCTGGCAAGAGGTCGCCGCCAACGCCAACCTGCCCTTTGAGATCGTGCCCATCCCGACCTTCCGTCAGCTACTGGACGCCGGTCAGGCCGGTCAGGTCGATGTCGCGGTCGGCTGCATCAACATGACGCCCGATCGCTTGGCCAAGTACCGCTTCAGCGTACCGCTGGAAGAGGACGGCATCTCGGTGCTGTTGCGCAAGGAACAGACCAAGACCTGGCTCACCATCGCGCGCACCCTGGCATCGCCGGGCATCTTGGGGCTTCTGGCCGTGATCTTGTCCTTCGTGCTGGTGATGACGCTTCTGATCTGGCGCATCGAAGACTATGGCAAGCAGGAGGCGACACGCGCCACCGGTCGCCCCCGCACCTTCGCCAAGGTGTTTCAGATCCTGCTTACCGGTCCGGGCACCAACACCATCGCGTCCACCGTGCGCGGCAACAGCGTGATCAGCGTCGTGTACTTCGTGCGCATCGTCGCCGCATCGGTCTTGGTCAGCTTGGTGTCGGTCAACGTGATCAAGCGATCCACCGAAGAAAGCACCAGCCGCGTCAGCACCGTGCAGGATCTGGCCGGCAAGACGGTGTCGGTCGGCCCCGGCAGCGTCAGCGAGCACTGGATCGAAGGCTTCAACCAGCAGCTTGGCCCGAGCGAGCAAGCGCGCCGCATCAAGCTGCATCCCATGGATGGCTTGGCCAAGTCCTGCGACCTGCTAATCCGCGGAGAGGTCGACGCCGTCGTCGCCGACAACGCCCAGGTGCAGTACTACCGCACGAAGATCAACCCGCGCGCTCCGCTGCAGGTCGCGATTCGCAACATCCATCGCCAGTCGCAGGGCTTCGTTCTTTCGCCACAGCTTCCGGAAGCGACGGCACTGCGCATCAACCAAGCCATCGCGCGCATCAAAGAGACCGGCACCGCCGACGCCATCATGCGTCGCTACATCCCCGAGGAATAACCTGCATCCACGCGATCGCGCGTCAGAATTCGCATCCCCTTCAGGCGGAAACTGCGTCGTGTCTTCGACGCCAACCGCACGACGATCGCTCGATCGCCAGCGACGCGATCAAGTCCACAAGCCAGCCCGACCGAATCGACCCCAAGCGCCATGCGCTGCAGCCACGTCGGTCCCGCGGCCTGGTGTCAGTGCAGATTGACCAGAGTCGGCGCGAGCTTGCGCGGGGTGTGCGGCGAGGCCCCTGCGCATGCCCGCAAGCAGCCCCACCGATCGGTCGCTACGCTGATCTTCGCAGCGATCGCTGCGGGGGGACATGCGATGACGCGAAGGCTTCAGGTTGGTCTGTGTGCGCTGTTTTCGACGACGCTGGCGCTGATTTCGTGCACGGCCCCGCCCGTGGGCCAGGTCTGCCCGATTCCCGACAAGGCGACTCTTGAACAGAGGCGGGCGGCGCTCTGCGCGTGTGACAACCTGTTCGCACAGGGAGAGACTCTTTACTTTCCGCCGCAACGGTACGAAGTCGATCTGCTGCTGGTTGTCGGCAACACCCCGGGCATGGTCGAAAAGCAGCGCGCCCTGGCCACGCTGCCGATCTGGGACTGGCTGCTGACCGATCCTCGCGTCGATCTGCACCTGGCGATCGTCAGCACCGATGTCGGATCGTGGGTGGCGCCCGATCAGCCGTTTACACAATCAGCCGGTTCCTGCGATTCCTTCGCGGGCGACGACGGCGCCATGCAAGCGGTGTCCTGTCTGGATCGCGCGGGGCAAAGCGCTGCCGCCCAAGCCGCCTGCGCGGATCTGTGCCCCGATCGCCGCTTTGTGCCGACGGATGGCCGACCGTTTCTGGCCCGCGAATTCAGCCGCAGCAACGTGCCGGTGTCGATGGAGACCCTTCCGCGGACCGGAGAGCGCTATGACGCGGGACCGCAGCACGCGCTGCGCTGCATGCTGCTGCTGGGTGAAGGCGGCTGCACGATCTCGTCGCCGCTCGAAGCGGCCAAGCGGGCGCTGGATGGACATCGTCAAGAAAACAGCGGTTTTCTGCGCCCAGGCGTGCCGCTATCGATCGTGTTTCTGACCGATCGCGATGACTGTTCCATGCAGCCCGGACAGCGCGGCGAAAACGATCCGCAGACGCTGCACTGCGATGCGCCGGAGCCCAATGCACCGCTGCGCTGCTTTGAAGCGGGACCCTATCGCTGCCTGGCCGCCGACGTGACCTGCGAGCAGCCGCTGAATCAGAGCGGCGACAAGACGCTGTGCCACGCACGATCCAACAGCCCGCTGGTGCCGACCAGCGACTACGTGCGCTTTTTTTCGAAGCTCACCGATCGGCTGTCGGTGCAGGGCATCGTGCCGATGCCAGCGACGGGACAAGGCGCGCGCATCACCGCGACGCAGCGACCCGGCACGTTTTCATCGGCCGGGTTGATGCTGGATCCAGCGTGTCGATCGGCCAGCGAGCCGCATGTTTCCGGTCTGCCGCAGCGCCGAATGTCCGAGGCGCTCGCGCGGTGGCACAGCATGGCCACGCCATTCCAGAGCGGTCTGCAGGTAAGCGTCTGCGAGCCCGCGCGATATAGAAATGCGCTGAACCATCTTTCAGTGTGGATTTCTGGTTGGTCACGGCCAACCTGTCCGTCCTGGCGAACGGCGCGCGACGAGCAGGGCCAGCCGCGCTGCATCGTCGCCTATGTTCAGAATCCCGATCCATTCTGGTTTCCCGATCCGTTCCGGTTTCCCGATGAGCCCTGGCCCACCTGCGGCGCCGCCTGCTGCAGCGCGTTCGCGCAGAGCGAATTCGGAGAGTCGTGGGAGCCATCGATCCTGGCCGCCTGCGAGCCCGAGCCCCAAGAGTGCTACTGCGTCGTCAAGTCACCGCGATGGCTCTGTTCCTCGGCCATCTACGGCGAAGAAGCCGAGCTGATCGGACTGTGGGATCGCCCCAACGTCTCATCGAAGCGCGGGGCCCGGGTCAGCGTGCGCTGCGCGATCGATCGTGCGTCGCTCAGTGAGTGCCGTTCCAACTGATCTCGCCCCTTGCCGCATCGACAGGGCAAGTACCCGAGGCTGCGAAGGCGGTGCGCGTGGCCAACGCATCCGTGTCAGCGCATCGGTGTAGATTGAAGGCTTCCGTCCCGCGAAACGGGATCACCCTGGGGGCTCGATCGCATGCGTCAACGCACTCGTGACCTGACCTACGTCGCGGCACTTTTGGCTTGGCTGCTTGGGGATGCACCACGGGCTCGGGGCGCCGATCCACCCGCCGCGCCAGCGCGCCCGCCTGCGACCTGCACCGAGGACGATCGCGCTGTTCTGCAGCGTGCGCTGCAGCGTGACCGAGGCGACAGCGAGCTTCGCCTGTGCGCGCGCGGCCACTTTCCTGAGCCCGGCTATATCGTCCTGGTCGCTTCAGCGCAGACCCTGCGTCTGGGGATCTTGCAGGCCGACGGACGCAGTGCCCGGCTGCCGCTTTCCGATCTGCCGCGAGCGCCGCTTGTCACATCGCTGGTCGAGCTAGCAGGGGTCGACCTGGACGGCGACGGCATCGACGAGATCATCGAGATCTGGCGCCGAAGTGCGCACGGGAAGATGGGTTCCGACAACTGGCTGGCTGCGCGCCGCCTGACGTCCACGGGCCTGGGCCCCAGCCTTCCCGGCCCCCACTTGAGCATCTTCGTGCCAGACCTAGGAAGCTGCCGAGCCCGCTGGTCTGCGATGCCGCAGGCCATCGTCGTGCATGTTGAAGAGGCATCCCGCCTGCCACCGAGCGACTGCCTGCCGACGGGCCGCCACCGCTTCGTCCTGCAAGGCAACCGCCTGCTTGAACAGCCCTAGCTGCGCGCTGCGTCGCGTGATCTAAATGCCGTTTTCACGTCGGGCGCGCAGGCAGTCGCCGTCGCCGGGCTGGACGGTGCGGCAGGCTCGCGGACGCAGGTGATAGATGTCGCAGTGCACCTTGTGGCCCAGCGCGCCACGCAGCGCCGCGCAGCGCCCATCGGCCAGCACCCGCAGGTGCGGTAGAGCCGCTCGACCGTCGCTGGGATCAGCCGGGACAACCAGCTTGCGCACCAGATCGGCCCGCGATAGCAGCCGCGCCCCAGGCTCGATCGCGACATAGTCACACCGCCCTTCGGCCCGATTTTCCGCGGCGTTCATGCAGCAGGCGCCGCAGGCCTGGCAGTCAAAGCCCATGCCTGGCTAGCCACGGCGCTTGGGTCGGCTGGCCGTGTTGCCCTTGCTTGGCAGGCTGCCGCCCAGCCGATCGAACACGGTCTGCCCATCGATGATGGTCATCAGCACTGGTCGCGCGTGCAGATCCAGCGGAGCCGGCCCGCCGGTCAGATAGCTGTCCAAGCGCCCCGACAGCACGGTCAAGTCGGCCCGCCTGCCGACGCGGATCTGGCCGATGCTGTCTTCGGCAAACGCGGCATAGGCCGCATCGACGGTAAACGCGCGCAGCGCTTCGCCCAGGCTCAGGCGCTCGGCGGGCTGAAAGCCGCCGGCAGGCTGGCCTTTTTCGTCGGTGCGCGTCACCGCTGCATGCAGACCCAGGCGAGGATCCGCTTCTTCCACCGGAAAGTCAGAGCCGGCACACAGGCGCGCGCCCGACGCCAAAAGCGATCGCCAGGCATAGGCCAGCTGAATTCGTTCGGGCCCAAGTCGAGCCGGCGCCCACGGCATGTCGCTGGTCGCGTGGCTGGGCTGAATCGACGCGATCACGCCCAAGCGCTGAAACCGCCGACGGTCCAGGTCCGATCGCGCGATCACCTGCGCGTGTTCAATGCGAAAGCGCAGGTCGCGATCGGCGCGCACGCCGGCCTTCTCATACGCGGTCAACACCAGGTGGTTGGCGCGATCGCCGATGGCGTGCGTCGCAAGCTGGTGTCCGCGTCCGTACAGCACCGCCCAGCGCGCCATTTCTTCGATGTGCTCGGGCGGCACCAACAGAAGACCGCTGTGGTTCGGTTCGTCGCTGTAAGGCGCCATCAGGGCCGCCCCGCGCGAGCCCAGCGCGCCGTCCATGTACAGCTTGATGCCGCGCAGCGCGAAGCGACCCACGGTCTCCGGCGAACCCAGGCGCTGACCCAGGCGCTGAAGCTCGGCCTGATACGCGCCCGATCGGGGAAAGCGCGCCAGCGCCGCCGGCATCGGATCCTGGTGATAGGCAAAGACGCGCAGCGGCAGGCGACCTTCCTCGGCAAGCTGGCGATAGACGGTCAGCTCTTCGGGGCTTACGCCCATCTCGTGCACGGCGGTCAGGCCGCGCGCCGCGACGTATTCCGCGCCAGCCAAGATCGCCGCTTCGATGTCCCCGCGCGTCGGCGCCGGCAGCAGCCGTTCCGCCAGGTTCATGGCGTTATCGACCAGCACGCCCGTCGGTTCACCGTCTGGGTCGTGCAAGATACGTCCACCTTCGGGGTCGACAGTGCTGCGCGTGATGCCGGCGCGTCGCAATAGCTCGCTGTTCACCCAGACGGCGTGACCGTCGATGCGCCGCAGCAGAAGCGGCCGTCCGGCACTCGCCGCATCCAGGGCCTGCCGCGCCTTGACCCCCGGAAGCTGCGGAGGCGAAAATAGGTTCTGATCCCAGCCGCGACCGACGATAAAGCCGCGCTCGGTGCCCGATGCGGCTTCGCTGCGCAGGCGGTCGCGGATGCGCTGGGCCACTTCATCGACGCTGCGGGTGCCGCGCAGATCAATGCGATCCAGCGCCATGCCAAGACCCACCAAGTGCGCGTGCGCGTCGATCAGCCCCGGCAGCACCGTCTGGTTGCCGTCAAGCTGCACGACCTTGGTGCGCGGACCCACCAGCGCATTCAGGCCCGCCCCGCCCTCGCCCACCGTCGTCGCGGCCGTACCGGCCCCCGCTTCAGACGACGCGGCAGAAGGCGCAGAAGCGGATGCAGGCGCCGACGTCGTATCGCCCACAGACAAGGCCGGAACCGATCCCACCCAGACGATCTCACCGTCGCGGATGGCCACTGCATTGGCCACTGGCTGCGCCGGATCCATGGTGATGATCTGCGGACCACGCAGGATCAGATCCGCCGGACGAACAGCCGGGGCATCGCCCGCTTGCGCCAGCCGCACCGTCGGCTTGCCGGGCTTGGCATCCGCCACCGAGATCGCAAGAAGAAGGGACAG
>JAYRFD010000696.1:0-2558 GCA_041908565.1 Polyangia bacterium
CTGCGTATTCCAGTCACCCCGACGCGGAAGATCCACTCCCGTCACGCAAACGCCAAATCGATCCCATCGCAGCCACCTCCGCAGCCGGCCTCGCTGTCAGTACCACAGCCAGTTTTGCAGCCAGCAGCGCGCCGCGTCTGATGCCAACACCGCCGCCTGTTGCGGAGCCAGATCCGCAGCCATTTGCGCAGCACATACGCAGCCATTCTCGGATTCTCGCCACATCGGAAGAACTGGCTCAAGGGATGAAGAAGACTCGCACTCTCCGACGGTGTATTTCTTGCAACATGACACCTTAGGATCGCAGCGCAAATGGCAGCGCAAATGGCAGCGCAAGTGGCTACGCATATGGCAGCGCAAGTGGCTGCGGCAAGCGCGCGCTGATGGCATCAGGAAGGGCTGCGTAGGGCGCTCCGCAACCCGCTGCACTGCTCACTGCGCCAGCGGCTGCACAGAGGGCATCTGTCTGGCAGCGCAATGCGTAGAACGCGAACGCGAACGCCACCAGCCCCAGGGACAGAACAGTTGTCGGCAGACAGCCCTGTGCCACTCGGCGTGCTTCCGCTGCTGGCGCATCCAACCGATTGGCTGCGTCCCGGCTTCGCTGCAAACGCGAACGTGAAACGGGTTGTCCCCGAGTGCCATGGATTGCCGGTGACCGCCTGCGTTCACGACGCGGTGGGCGTATGGCCTGCGCCGTCGGACTCCCCAGATTCCGATTTCCTCGCGGCCTCCGCCTCGCGCATCCAGAGTCCGTGCGTCATCAAGGAAAGGAGTCTGGCATCGCTGAAAAGCTGATGGATCTGCCTGCGCACCTTAGGGTGAAGATCCGACGCGGGCTGCGGAGGAAGTGGACGGCCCGTCTGCAATGCCTCGACCCGATCCGCCGCATACGCCGCATAGGCACGCTTCGCTGCGCTGTTGAGGATCGACTTGATACGCCCGGCATCTACCTCCGTCAGCGACACGAACGGAGGCGGCAGATGGAACATCGCGTCGGGCCCCTGCATGTGCAGACCGATCCACGCTCCGCGCAGATCGATCGCCGCGCGATTCAGACGCGGGTCGCACGCCACGCTTTGAATCCGTTCGCGCTCGTCGGGCTGCAGGGCCAAGTCGGGCGGCGACGGCGCAGGCTTACCCACGACGCGCGCGTGGAAGCAGTCGAGTTCATGCATGAACGCCGCGCACTTTTCGGTGTGCAGGATGATTCCGGTCAGCTCTTTGATCTCCGCATTCGTCAGCGGAGGTGAGCACATCGGAATGCACGAGGCTCCGTCGCGCGCCGCCGTCAGCTGAGCATGGACTGCCGCCCATGCAGTCTCTGCAACTTCAAGAGACTTCGGCCCAAACTGCACCATGACCTTGGGCACACTCAATGGCGGTCCGTCGCTGGTCGGCTCACGCGGGCTTTCTATCGAGTCGGTAGCCAGCAGCTGGGAATCTTCGACAGCGCTAAACGGTGTCGGAGCTGCGGTGCTTGGATGTGCAGATTCCGTTCCGAGGTCTGGACCTGTCGGCGCGGGCATGGGTGCGGCAGTGACAACCGAAACGGCGGTCGAATTCGATGATGGCTCGGAGCTGACATGCTCGCCCTGAGCTGTGCTCACATCGGTGCTCGGAAGCTGAGCATCCTCGGCAGTGCTGGGCCGGGTCAGAGCGTCGGCACTGGTATTTGCAGGCTCCGTTGCAAGCGGCGGAGGTTCTTGCGCGGGCCTGGTCGGCACAGCTGCATCTGACTGCATCTGCGACGGAGCTAGCGATGAACCGGCAAGCAGCGCTGCAGTCGCCGATGTCTGCGGCTGCAGTTCGAACGCGCTCACCTGCTTCTCGACATTCAGCAGCGCTGACTGCTCGCGAGGCACAGTGCTGTCATCGTTCAGAATCGCTTCGAGATCCTGGACAAGCGGGCCCTTCTCCATCGAACCCACGACGTGATCATGCTCGCTTGGCCCCGCGCCCTGCGAAGCACCAGGCACATCGAGCGCCGCATGACGCTCTGTGAGATCTCTGTGACTCCGCGCCGCTTGCTTCTTCTTCGTCCCAGCGCGTCTTGACTTGCGCGCGATGCTCTTGACGACGTGCGCATCATCCGGAGGTCCCAGAAAGAATCGGAGCGCAGGCAAGGAACGACACCCAATCGGAGGCACCCGCGCGCCCTGCGCGTCGACCCAGAGCAGTCGATACAGTTTCCCAGGCCGGAGCCGAATGTCGTCGGGCAGCTCAAACGGTCGCAGCCGCCAGAATGACTGCGAATCCGTCGTGTCGGCGTCCGGCACGACCCGCGGAGCATCCCATTCGTCACGCCCCGGCAGCACCACGCGATATCCCACCGCATCCTGCGGAGCCTGCGCCAATACCTGTTCATCGAAGGCAACACGCCAACGCCTGCGGCTTGCATGTTGCGGCGCTGGACCGCGCTTCACCGCTACACGATGGTCGGCACTGCGTGATGCGCGAGCAGGCACGCGACGGAATCGACCCGCCGGTTCATCTGCCAGGCCATCACCACCCCTTGGCTGCATGGCCGCGCGCTGCCGTTCGCGATACGCCCGGGC
>JAYRFD010000697.1:0-2105 GCA_041908565.1 Polyangia bacterium
ACATCCACGACGGCAACCTGCACAGTCAGCCCGCGGCCCCCCAGATCCGCAACGGCGGTGTTTTGGGCTTCACCGGTCAATCCCCGTCGACTGAGCAGGGTCACATGGCGAGCCCCGCAGTCGGCCAGCCAGCCAGCCAGAGCCAAGCCCAGGCCCCCCAGGCCTCCGGTGATCCAGTACGAGGCGTCGGATCGCAGAGCGGGTGGCAAGGCCGGCGGCAGTGTCCGCCGTCGCAGTCGAGCGACAAAGCGGCCCTCGGACCGCAGCGCCCACTGGTCTTCAGTGGTGGCTCCGCGAGCCTGGGAGTCCGCTAGCAGCGCCACCAGGTCGGCCGCTTCAACTGGGGCCGCCCGTCCGCCCAGATCGACGCACATCGTCTGAAGCTCGGGGTGTTCATAGCGCAGGGTCTGGGCCAGTCCCCAAAGCGACGTCTGCCAAAGCGACAGGTCTTCGCGCCCGGTCACCGACTGCGTACAGGACGTGACGATCCACAGGCGCGGCAGGTCACGCAGCGGGGCTCGCAGCAGTTCCTGAAGCCGGGGCAGCAGCGCAGCACAGCCGCTTGCCACGCTGGCTAGAAAGACGGCCTGCGAATCGTCGTCGTCGCCCGGCACGGTGTCGAGCGCTGCGGGTTGCTGCGCATCGCCCCCGCCCAGAACCGGCAAGCCCAAGCCGCCAACGAACAACACGGTCTGACCGCGCGTACCGTCGGTTAGCGTCTGGGTCAGCCAGCCGGTGGCCGCATCGCTCGGCTCGCACAGCACGTCGTGACCCGCCCCACGAAGCTGCGCGGCCAGCGCCAACGCCACGTCAGACGCTGGCTGCCTGCCGGTCAAAAGGACGATGCGGCCAGGCTGTTCGGTGCGCCCCTCGGTCGGATGGGCCATTCGTGTTTCGGAAGCGACTGGCTGCCCAGCTGGCACCCAGGTCCGTTCTAACAGAACTCCATCGAGCGGATCGCGTGGATGCATCGAGGCGATTCTGCCGTCGGTCACCGAGCTGCTGGCCCCACTCGCGTCGCGCCGTGTATCGGACCACGACAGCTGCGGCAGCGGTAAGGCGCGAAGCTGCAGACCTTCGATCGTGATCAGCAGTTTTCCGGCCGTGTCTTCGATGCGCAGGTCTGCCCGCAGAGTCGAACCGTGCCCCTGAATGCGGCCCATGCAGTTCACCTGCGCTGGAACGATCGCATGCACGGTCAGACGGTCGACACCGACCGGAACGTACGGGAAGCCTGCGTTCGGGCGAAGCGCAGTGGGCACGCACAACGCGTGCAGGCAGGCATCCAGCAGCGCGGGGTGCACGACGTGTCCTGCCGTCTGTGGACCGTCCAGCAAAGACGCTGGCAGCGCCACCGTCGCCCATAGGGAAAATCCGTCGGAGCGTTCGCAATAGTCCAGCCCACGAATGCCCTGAAAGCTTGGGCCGTAGTGCAGACCAAGACCGGCCAAGGTCTCGTACAGCACTGCCGGCTCGACCGACTGCACGGGCGCATCCAATGCACCTGGGCCAGAAGGCCGGCTCAGAGCATCGCGGGGCCCAGCGAGCGGCGGTTCGATCTCGCCTACCGCATGTAGCGTGAACTGGGATGGCAAGGCAGCGGCGTTCGCGAGCCGGCTGCAGATCTGGAAAGTGCTGCGGTTAGCATCACGTGTCCCGCCGGCCAGAATGGCCAGTTGCACCGTGCGGGCGTCGCGGTATTGGCTCGAATGCCCTGGGTCGGTCGGTGCCTGCGCTGCAAACACCAGGGCGTGTGGAAATCGGACGTGGGAAAGTGTGCAAGTCGCGCGACCGTCGCTCGATCGTTCAGCCAGCGCGGTCAGCACCAAGTCCAGCCAAGCGGTGGCCGGCACCACCACCGCCGGGGCCAGGCCAACGCGGTGATCCGCAAGCCAGGTTGGACTGCCCACGCCCGCATGCCCAATGGTGGACGGTGGCTGCAGCAGATGCTCGTAGACTCGCAGCCGAGGCTGCAGTGGTGTCTGCTGACAGGGCCCCAGCAGCGGATGTGCGTTCGCTGGGTGGGCGGGCTGGTGGTTCCGCGGGGACGAAGCGCCGCCTGGTCGCAGCGGCGATGGGAAGACAAGCGCCGCATCCGGCCACAA
>JAYRFD010000698.1:0-3709 GCA_041908565.1 Polyangia bacterium
CCCGCTGCTTGGGCACCCCGACGACACTTCAGGGACCGGCCCGGCGACCGGCCCAGCCGCCGGCAGCGACACGACGATCGAAAACCTGCAGGCTCGCTTGCGTGCACTGGTGCTGATGGCCTACGTCAATCGGCGCGGCGGCATCCTGCTGAACACCAGCAACAAGACCGAGCTTGCCGTCGGATACAGCACGCTATACGGCGACATGGCTGGCGCTCTTGGTGTCATCGCCGATCTGACCAAGCCCCAGGTCTATGCGCTGTGCCACCACATCAACGCCACGCAGCGCGGCGCCGATGGCGAAGGTCCGATTCCCGCCTTCATCCTCGATCGGCCTCCATCGGCCGAGCTACGCCCCGACCAAGTCGACCCCTTCGACTATCCGCGCGAGTCGCCGATCATCGAAGCCCTGGCGCAGCAGCAGCCCGTGCCCGCCGATGCGCCGGCGATTGATGTGGCCCGCTATCGTCGCATGCTGCGGTCTGCAGAGCACAAGCGCTGGCAGTTCGGCATCGCCCTGAAAGTCAGCGAGCACGCCTTCGGCACCGGCCGCATGATCCCCGTCACGCGCGCCCGCTGAAGAACTGCAGACGGCTGTCCTGCCCTCGCTCTGTTGATTGATAAACTATTGATAAGTTTCGGCGGCCGCGTCGCAACGGATCGACGGAGCTCGTTCCATGAACTGCGGGTGGGTCCGCGCAGTGCCACAGGCTACGCAGCCGCGTCTTGGCAGCACAGTCTTGGCAGCACAGGCCATCGACACCCGTCACGATGCGCAGACCGGGCGCAGACCCAGCCAGCAGGGTCACGCACGCTTGCGATCGCACTCCGCCTGCTAGCGGCTCGCCGCGCACCGGAAGTCTGCGCAACAGATTGGGGCCGCAGGCAGCCGGGCAGAGAAGCTACATTGGGATCTTGGCGAGCAGGCAGATCTCGTCGTCTTTGTGCGTAACGGAGATCTCGGCAGCGGCTTCGTAGCGAATGCGGGCCAGGCCGGCTTGCGACTGGCCTTCTTGCGACTGCCGTTCCAGACAGCGGATGTAAGCATCCAAGGCATCGCCCTGGCTGACATCCGAAACGAAGGCGATCAGGGTATCGCGCTGCTTGCTGGTGGCGCTGTTGGTGACGCTGATCTCGGCGCAGCTATCGAGCAAGCGCAGGTCATAGCGAGCCCACAGGGTCGAAGCGTACTTGGTGGCGTTCTCAAGCAGCTCTGACGTAGTCATCGCGATCTGATCGGCGGTCTCGGGCACGATCGACATGCCGACACAGAACTCACGCACAAACTGGCGCAGGTTCTTGATGTGCACCCAGACTGGCACCAGCTCGATATGGATCCAGGGGGGGTTTCTCGCCAGCATGTTGCTACCGCAGCGGCTCAAGCCGCAGGAAGGACTGGGCGACAAAGGTCAGCGGCTTGAGTCCTTTGGCTTGCCAGGTGATGCCTTCATCGTACTGAACGACGATGAAGTAACGGGACGGTGGCTGCTGTTGCTTGATGGCCAGCAGCCAGTTCACCAGCGCCTTGATCCCGGCGGAGTTCAGAAATTCCAGGCCGGTCACGTCGAGCTGAACGAGCTTGAGCGCTGCTTTCAAGATGGCCGGATGTACGCGTCGGACCAGAAAGTCATCAAGGGCCGCGGCCGCATCGCGAGCATCCGAGTCACCGCGCAGGACAATCGACACCGAGTTGTCGGCATCGAGCACCTCAGCGGTTAGCGCACCAACATGCAGGGGTTCAAGTGACAGCCGGTTCATCGTTCGTAGGTCCAGTGTCCACGCGCTGATGGGTACTTAGAGTGCAAACATTAGCTTGCACTCTCTTTTCGCCGAGAGCAATACGAGACTTCGTCGGCTTCCGCTTTGTTCTTCAGTCGTTGCCGCAGAGTCGTTGCCGCAGGGCCCTTGCCGAACCGAATTCGCGAGCCGCACCCGAAGATTAGGGCATCGGGTGGTGTGTGCTTACGTCGGCGTGGTCGCGGTCAGGTTGCGCGCAACGACCAAGGTCTGGTCGTCTTCCAGTTCGGCCGTACCGACGAAGCGTCCGACTTCAGCAAGCAGGGCTTCGCAGATCTCTTCGACGTTGCGACCGGCGTTGCGCTGCACCGTCTGGCGCACGCGCTTGTCACCGAACTGTTCGCCGGTGGCCGTGGCCGCTTCGGTCAGGCCGTCGGTGTAGCAAATCAGCATGTCGCCTGGGCCAAAGGCCTGCGTGTTCGCTTCGAACTTCGACTCGCGGCTGGAACCCAGCGGCGAGCCGGGCGCAATCAGTGGGACGAACGGCTTGTTGCTGTCTGCCGGTCGGAACAGCAGGGGGAAGGCCTGGGCGCCGCTCGCAAAGGTCAGCGTGCGGGCCTTGGTGTCGATGATCACAGCGAAGCAGCTCATCGTGAACTTGCCGCGCGTCGTCGCGCAGATCGTCTCGTTGAGGCGCGTCAGGATCATCTCGGGTCGCAGGTTGCCCTGCATCTCTTGATAGACCTGCGACGCACAGCCATAGGCCATGGCGCCGACCACCGCCGATCCGATGCCGTGCCCCACGACGTCGGCCAACACCAGCAGCGTGCGATGCTCGTCGAGCTGGAAGTGGTTCCACCAGTCGCCAGACAGCTTGCTGGCGCTGCGATAGACGCCACACATCTGCAAGGGACCGCGGACAATGCGACGCACTTCCGGCATCAGCGTCTGCTGCACGACCTGCGCGTCTTGCAGCTCCTGCGCCATGCGATTTGCGTGTTCTGAATCCTCGGCCTGCGCCTGTTGCAAGAGCTGCACTTGCTCGGCCATGGCATTTAGGCGATCGGCGACGCCGGCGTGATGCGGCACATCGGCGGGATCCAGACGCGCATCGAAGTGCCCCATGCCCATCTGCTCAACGACTTCCTGCAGCTTCACGACCTCGACCGATTGCTTTCGCTCGGCGGAAAGCAGCATGCCCAGCGCGACGCTCAGACCGATAAGGCCCAGCCCAATCGTCAGCCAGACCGGAACTCGCGGCGGCTGCAGCGCCAGCACCACTTGTCCCAGGTCGTCTTCGACGCTTGCGGTGTTCAAGACCAGATACAGCGTGGCCATGAACGCCTTTTGATGGCTTAGCGGCTGTGCCACCAGCACGCGCTGATCGGCGCGCGCATCCACCGATCGCGCGATGCGCCCGGCTGCCAGCGACTCGCGAACGATTTGTGCGGCGGGCCCCGCAAGCGGCTTGGTCGCGCGCGACGGGTCCGAACTGGCAATCACCGTCATCTCGGCGTCCTGATCGACGATGCCGACCTCGACGATCTCGGGGTCGGCTTGCATCGTCAGATCCAGCTCGCTTTGGATCAGAGTGCGGTTGCCTTCAGACAGCGCCTGCCCCAAGCGTCCGCTTAGGCGGGTGGCGCGCTTTTCAGCCCGCAGCTTCACCGACTTGAATGCGACCTCGTGCGCGGCCAGCTGGGCGCGCTTCACGGGGTTGTCGGTCAAAGAAACCAACAGCTGCAACAGCAGGCACAAAATGCCGCCGCCAGCAACGAGCAGCGAGAGGCGTTGCTCAGACATGGGGAGCCTGCGAGATCGAGGGGAGGTTGAACTTAGCTTTCAAGACGTCGCAGCACCATCACTGTGACGTCGTCTTGCCGAGTGCGCGACCAAGCCATCACATCGTCGATGATGCCGTCACGCATTTTCTGAGCCGATGGCATCGATGCGTTGCCTTGGCGAAGCAGCA
>JAYRFD010000699.1:0-2251 GCA_041908565.1 Polyangia bacterium
CCCATGCGATGGCCACGCGGCGGCTCATAGTCGGGGACTAGTTTGCG
The DNA here is from genome assembly GCA_041908565.1 of Polyangia bacterium. Lineage (GTDB taxonomy): Bacteria > Myxococcota_A > Polyangia > Palsa-1104 > JAEUJZ01 > JAEUJZ01. The sequence continues at coordinate 48 of JAYRFD010000699.1, forward strand.
CACAAGCTCAAGCGCATCCAGCATCACGCGAAGACCCGAAGCCGTCTTGGCTTCCAGGTGATCTTCGCCTGCCGGATCGACGGGAAAATCGAGTCCCAGCAAGCGATAGAAGCGAACCGATTCGCGCAGATCGCGCGACACGATTCCGATGGCATCCAGGTACGGGGTTGGAACGGGCATACGCGCTTCATATCACGCATCCCGCAGGCCAGATCCCGTGCCAATCGCGCCACCGAATCAACTGTTCTAGGGTTCGCTAAACACGAAGTCGAAGTCGGACATGATCGGCGTTCCAGCGACGGTGGTGCGCAGGGTGCAGGTGCCGGCGCGGCTGGCGGTGACATAGACCGCGGCCAGGTTGGGTCCCTCGAACACGAAGCCCGCCCCCGTCGACGTCTGGTCGTTGCCGTTGCGAAAGACACAGAGGTCACGAGTCAGGATGGTCACCGTGCGCTGCTGCGGCGGATCGGGAAGCTGACACACGCGATCGCCCTGCACCAAAAGATCCAGGCGCAGCACGTGGGTGTCCAGTCGCGAATAGGGTCCCGGCTTGGTCGGCGTCAGGCGGACGCCATCCACTTGCATCGGGTCGTAGACGCGCAGCGGCAAGCGGAACGGCTTTTCAAGCTGCGATGTCACCGCAGTTACCGTCGGCATCGCGGGAGCGACCAGCGTAAGCGGCGAGCTTCCAACCGGCCCAGGCAGCATGGCCCCGCGATCCAAGGGAATGCTGATCCCATCCCCCACCAGATCTTGCGTGCCACTGCGCAGCACGGCCGTCAGGTTCAGCGTCGCGTTTGCCGGAATGGTGTGCGTGATGCCGACCGGCGACTGCTCGCAGATGTCGACCGTGTCCAGCACCGCTTCTTGCGCAGCCGCCACCGTCACGAAGCGATCGGCGCTTACGGTCTGGCCTTGGGCATTGATTCCCGACGCGTGCAGCTGGGTTGATCCGGCCTTCAACGCGCGCACAGCGATCTTCTGATCCGGCTGCAAGACGGCCTGCGCGATCGATGGATCGTCGATGCGGACCTCGGTGGTCTGCGTGACCGAGTTCATGTTGCCGCTGCCGCACTTGATGAAGCGGTCGGTGCGACAGTCAAAGGAACGTCGATAGTCCAGCACATATGTGACGCTGGCTCCGACGGCTAAGACTCCGTTTGCGCCGTAGATGCCCAGGCTATAGACATCGGAACAGGCAGACAGTCCGAGCGCGCTCGCGGCCACGCCCAGCGAAACGGCCAGACGACAAAGCAGCCTGCCTGTGCTGCCACCGGACGGTCGGTTGTCGACACGGTGATCAGGAGTTCCAGCAGAGGGCGGCGGGGCGGCCATTGCATCCTCCGAAATCAGGTCGTTTGACTCGCGCTGTGCGCCGCGGCCTTGCGTCGTTGGAAATGCTCGGCCCAGACGCATCACGTCGCTAGCTACCGGGTGGCACAGTGGCCGGTGGTGGCAGCGGTGCCCCGTCGACGGCACCCGGTTGAACGGCATCGGGAACCGCAGGCCCGGCTGGCGGCGGGTACGAAAGGTCTTGGCAGGTCGCGCCCAGGCTGCCGACGGCGTCGTTGTAGAAGTTCACGGCATCCAGGGCATGGCCGTTCGCGTGGTTCTTCAGCCGCCAGCTGACGATCGAAAACGTCAGGCCGATGGTGCTTAGCGCCAAGCCACCGCCCAGCCACAGCCCGATGCGATCTTGATCGGCCAGCCCGACCAGACCAACCAGCCCCGCGGCTCCCAAGACACCGCCCAGCACAGACGTTGCGACCGCGCCTCGGCCACTGCTCTGCGCCCGTCGAGCGTGTTCTTGCGCCTGCGGTACACAGCGAACGTATTCGGCCAAGCGCGGATAGGTCAGGCCGTGCGAGAGCTTGTCGCGACCGGCATAAATCTGAAAGCCTCCGTCGTAGCGCAAGGTCAGCTCGCCCCGCGCCACCACCTGCGGCGCGTACTGCGTGCTGGCACAGCCACCCAGGCAGGACGTCGACAGCGCCGCGACAGCCAGGGCTGTACAGCCCCGCCCTGCCCGTCGTGCATCGCGTGACGCAGCACCAACACGGTCTAGCTGCTGCGGGTTCATGGCGAACCTCCGGGGGGCATTGATGGGACGACTCCGTCGCTGGGCATGGCGATTCCCGGGGCCGTCGCGTACAGGCTGCACGCCGATCCGGGGCTGCGCATCAGGTCGTTGTAGGCGTTGACCA
>JAYRFD010000700.1:0-7962 GCA_041908565.1 Polyangia bacterium
AGCGACGAAAAGATCAAGCGACCGCCTCCGCGCAGCGTCCAGAAATAGACGGGCACAGCCAAAAGCGCCGCCAGCAGAAACAGCGGCTGTCGAAATTCCAGCGCGAAAAGCCCGCTCATGCGGCACCTCCGCCCAGTGCTGCCGCGACTCCGGTCGCCTGCAGGCGCGTCTCTTCCAAGAACTGCTCCGCTTCTGAGTACGCTTGGCGGGACTCGGCTGTCTCGGGCAGATAGCCGGCGAACTTCACGCGATCACAGGTCGCCAGGAAGGCTTCCAGACGCTCGCGCTGGGTGGGCTGCAAGCGAATCTGCTGGCGCGCTTCACGCAGGAATTCCTCGGTGGTTAGCTCGGGCGCGCGCACGCCGTAGCGATCTTCGATGTACCGCCGCACGATGTCGGACAGCTCAACGTACCAGGCGTCGGCATCCTGCTTGGCGGGCCAGCCACGACGCTGCAGATCGGCCAGGCGCTGGCAGGCGTGGTCGTATGCGCTGATGCGTTTTTCCAAGGCCGCCCGTCGACGTCGGCGCTGCAGCCACACGAAGCCCAAGAAGGCCAACAGCGCTGCCGCCGGAGCCGCCAAGTAGCCCGCGATCTGACCAGGGCCCGGCCCTTCCGGCAGCGGATCGCGCAGGCCGCGCAGCTCGCTGTCTTGGCCATCGGCCAGCACGGACGCAATGTCGACAGAGATCTCATCGGTCAGGATCTCGTGGGTCGCATCGGGGTGATCCACGGCACCACCGTCGGCGATGGACGGAGCCTGGGCGCCTGGACGCTGGTCGGTGAACTCAACGCGCAAAGCCGGAATGCGCTGCCGACCGCTCATCGGCGCTTCCAACACGTAGCGCTGGCTAAGTCGCGTGCTGCCGTCGGGCAGGTTGTCGCTGCGCGGGGTAAAGCTAGTAATCGCGAAGCGGCCCAGGGCTTCACCAAACGGCGGCATTTCGACCTGCACGCCGGGCTGCGCCGTCACCGTCAAGGTCAGGGTCAGCGAGTCACCCAGCTTGGGCTGCTTCGGACGTAGCGTCACCGTCGCCTTGACCGGGCCCGACTCGCTGGTCTGCGTGATCTCTTCGACGGCAGCCGCTGCGTCTTGTGCGACGGGGGCATCGGCTTTGCGGCAGGCCAAAGACAGCGGAATAAGGCACAGGCACAGCACAGCGAAAGCGGCGATCCGTCGGTCGGTCGGGATGGGGCGCAAGATTGGGCGCATCATCGTCGCTGCCTCCGCTCGCGCATGCGAAAGAAAGCCAGCAAGGGATCAACGACCGATCGCGTGGCGTCGATGCGAACGACGTCAATGCCGGCCCCGCGCAGGCTGCTGACGACGGTCTTTTCGCGGGCGCTACCGACGGAGCTGGCGGCATCGCGAAAGGCAGCCGATCCGGTGTCGACAAGGCGAGTCTCGCCGGTCTCAGCATCTTCCAGCATCACCAGGCCGCTGTCGGGGAAGGTCTGTTCGCGTTCATCGCCGACCCAGACTGCGACCACATCGTGTCGACGGTTGACGCTGCGCAGCGCCGGCAGGTAGTCCTCGTCCAGGAAGTCCGAGACCAAAAAGACAACGGCGCGACGTGGCAACACGCGACGGCAAAACTCCATGGCGCCGGCGATGTGGGTGGCCCGTCGTGGGTCGGTCGATCGCTGCGTGCGCAGACGCGACAGCAGGCGCTGCACCCAGCCTGCGATCCGGCTGCGCGGCGAGTTGGCTCGCGCGTCCTCAGCGCTGTCCCCGTCGGAGGGCTGGGAAAGCTGATCCAGCCCGCGGGCCAAGACCTCGCGCACGACGCGCAGCGCGTGCTTCTGCCCTTTGCGCGGCGGGATGTACTCTTCGACGTCACCGTGAAACAGCAAAAGGCCCACTTTGTCGTCGTTGTGGATCGCCGAAAAAGCCAGCAAGGCCGATAGCTCGACGGCGGCCTGACGCTTGGATCGCCCCTGCGATCCGAAGTCTTGTGAAGCGCTGATGTCGACGACCAGAAGGACGGTTAGCTCGCGCTCTTCCTGGAAGCGCTTGATGTACGGCGCCCCCATGCGAGCCGTAACGTTCCAGTCGATGCTACGCACATCGTCGCCTGGCGTGTACGGGCGGACCTCGTCGAATTCCATGCCCTGCCCTTTGAAGACAGACAGGTACTGGCCTGCCAGCATGTCGGCGACGTGACGGCCCGTCTGGAACTGGATGCGTCGAACTTGCTTGACGATCTCCGACGGCAGCATGGTGGTCTATGGAACTTCGACGTTGTCCAAGATGGTGCGAATGATGTCGTCGGCCGTCTTGTTTTCGGCTTCCGCTTCGTACGACAGCAGCAGGCGGTGACGCAGCACATCGGGTGCGACGCTCTTCACGTCGTGCGGACTGATGTAGCTGCGACCGGCCAAAAGCGCATTGGCCTTGGCCACCTTGATCAAGTTGATCGAAGCGCGCACCGACGCCCCGCACTCGATCAAGCCCTTGAGGGCCGGCAGCTTGTAGCTGGCCGGTTCGCGCGTCGCCGTAACCACATCGACGACGTAACGCTTGACCTTGTCGTCGACGAAGACCACGCGGGCCGCTTCACGAGCCGCCAGGATCTCGGCAGGTGTCATGACCTTTTGCACGCGCGGCTCGCTGCCACTTCCAGCCATGCGGTCGACGATCTTCAGCTCCTCTTCCTTGGTCGGATAGCCGACGCGCACCTTCATCATGAAGCGATCGAGCTGTGCTTCAGGCAGCGGGTACGTCCCTTCCTGTTCGATGGGATTCTGCGTCGCCATGACCAGGAACGGCTCGGACAGCGGAAACGTGTGCTCACCGAGAGTAACTTGGCGTTCCTGCATCGCTTCCAACAGAGCGGCCTGCACCTTGGCCGGCGCACGGTTGATCTCGTCCGCCAGGATCAGGTTGCCGAAGATCGGTCCTTTTTTGACCGAGTACGTGCCTTCTTTGGGATTGAAGATCTGCGTGCCGGTCACGTCGCCGGGCAGCATGTCGGGCGTGAACTGAATGCGCGAAAAGCTGGCGTCGATGCAGTCGGCCAGCGTGCGAACGACCAGGGTCTTGGCCAGGCCGGGCACGCCTTCCAGAAGGATGTGTCCACCGGCGACAAAACCGAGCAACAGGCGATGCACCATCGCATCCTGCCCGACGAGCACCTTGCCCAATTCGGCCTTGAGGGTTGCGAAACGTTCCTGGAACTTGACCTCGTCTGCCATGGCTCTCTTCGTTCCGTCTGGGGTTGCAGTCGGGGCAGCATCGCCCGGTGGCTTCGGCGACTGGATGGGGCCCGGATTGGCTGCCGATCCACAGGCAGCGCGCGGGGAATTGAGGCCGAAGCGCCCGTAACCTAAATGCCGTCTTCAAAGAAGGCAAGCGCCGGAAAGGGCAGGCCAGGGAAGGCCAAGCCGGGGCTGGCGCTAGCGGATGGGAAACGGGCAGACCGCAGGAGGAACGAAATGGGCAAGGCGCTGTTCGAGCGCGTCCACCGATGAGGCTTCAAAGTCCGCCTGCGCTTGGTAGACACAGCTACGAAACGCCAAGCGCCCCTGTCCCGACGCTGCGGGGCTCGGGGCGATGCCCAAAGCAAGGCCTGCACCGCTGGCAACAGGACCCGCTGGATCGGGCGACAAGCCATCGGCAGCCACGGCGGGGGCACGCAGGACAGCGGGCGATAGATCGGGCCGGGCCGGACAGTCCCCCAGCCCCAAGATGCGTGCCGCGACGTAGCAGTCCAGGAACAGCCGACGATCCAGGTGCCGATCCAAAAGCGGCCGCAGGCGATGCAAGGAACGAAGCCAGAAGGCTCGATCGCACCAGCTAGGCGGTGGCTTGATAGCGTTTAGGGCGATGCGGTCCACCGTCGGAATCTCGAGCAGATCGTGCAGAAGCCCGTCACACAGCTGTTCAGCAAAGCGCTGTGTGCTCAAGGTGGCGATCAGGACTCGTTCGGCGCTGGGCCAGCGGACAGCCACCTGCGCCAACGCAGCAGCCACATCGGCGGCGGATACCTGCCCGACGGGGGCCTGCAAACGACCACCTCCTGGACCCTTGAATGGATCGATGGACAGGTTCAGGCGCGAAAAGCCCGACAGTCCCGCCGCCACAGGCGAGACTGCTATTGCCAGCGTGGTCGTAATTGCCGTCGGCAAGCCGCGCGACTGAGCCACCTGCAATAACCGCAGCAAAGCTCCCGACTGGACGACGGGCTCAATCGGTTCGCTGAGGGTGATCGCTAGCTCGCGATAGGGCAGACGAAGCACGGCTTCGGCAAGCAAGTCGACCGTCGGCAGGTCGGTATCAAACACGGTATCCGGTGTACCCCGCGACGACGAAGAGGGTATCGGCTCGACGGTGCCGTCCCGCTGACCCAGATAGCAGAACGGGCACTGCACCCGGCAGCGGCCCCGTTCAAAGTGCACAGACAGGACGCCGAGGGCAGCGGCCATCGGAAGCGGACGAACGCCGTCGCTGCTTGCAGGCGAATCTGCCGCCCCTTTGGTGTAGGTAGCAGTGGGCGAGTTCCCCGCTTGGGAAGCCACGCCGGCTGGCCTACGAATACCGATGAGCCCGCTCATTGACAGGGCACCTTTTGTCGGAATATCGTCGAAAATACTCAACGATGCGATTAGAGCAATCAGGGCGCACCCACGTGGGGCTGGTCCGCGAAAAGAACGAGGACTCCATGCTCATGGCCCCGGACTTGGGGCTGTGGGCTGTTTGCGATGGCATGGGGGGACACGTCGGCGGCCAGGTCGCCTCCCAGCTTGCCGTCCGCACGATTGAGCACACCGTCCGCGCGGGACAGCCTCCCTCCGTCGACGATATGGATGTGCTGGTCACGGCAATCAAGAACGCCAACCTGGCCATCTTCAGTCAAGCCCGCAGCGATCCCAGCCTACACAACATGGGCACGACGGTCGTCGCAATCCGCCAGGAGGGCCCGATCGTCCACCTGTGCCACGTCGGAGACAGCCGCATCTATCGTCTGTCCGGAACCAGTGGCGACTTGGTGCAGGTGACGCGTGATCACTCGCTGGTCAACCTGTACGAAGACAATCCGGAACTGGCTCGACGCTACGGCCCGCCAAACGACAACGTGATTGTGCGAGCCGTCGGCTTGCACGAAGCAGTCGAAGTCGAACACCAGAAAGAGACGCTGCAGGTTGGCGACGTCTACCTGCTGTGCTGCGACGGACTGACCGACATGGTTGACGACTGGATCCTGCGCGAAGTCATGCACGACGCGACGATGTCGGGCAACTTGGAAGAAGCCTGCGATGCGCTGGTGCGCGCGGCCTTAAGCAGCGGCGGCGTCGACAACACGACGGCCATCCTGCTGCGCGTCCTGCCCTAAGCGCGTCGCAGTGCCCGCACGGTCCCAGGCTACGGGCTGGGCAGGCTGCTCAGGAACTCAATCCGGCGGGGCACTTTGTACGGAGCCAAGTTCCGCGCGCAGTGATCGATGATCTCTTCGGCGGGACAGCGGCTGGAACAGACGACGCTGGCGATCACCATCGCGCTGCCTTGTTCATCGACGTAGACCCGCGCCTGCGCAGCGCGAACCTTGGGATAGGACTCAAGGCAGCCTTCGACCTCGCCCAGCGCGACGCGCTTGCCTTCCACTTTCACCAGATCGTCTTCGCGACCCAGCAGAGTCAGGCGCCCCTGCTTGTCGATGGCTCCCAGATCGCCCGTGCGCAAGAAGCCGTCAGCGTCGAAGCCGCCAATTGGAACGCTGGCTGCTGCGGCTTGGGCCTGTGCCTTGCTGCTGGTCTTCTTTGTCGCCTTGGCCGGTGCTTCAGCCGCACTTGTCGCCTTGGCGGCCTTGGTCTGCGTGTTGCCCCCCGCGCCAAGTGTGCTGACGGAATGCAACGCCGACGACGCCGTGCGCACCCAGATGGCGCTCCGCCCCTCTGCATCGGCCGGTCCCAATCGAAGATCGACGCCAGGAAGGGTCTTGCCGACGGTCTCGGGCGACATCCCCTTGCGATCGCAGCTGATCGCTCCAGCCTCGGTCGTGTGATACATGGGGATGATGCGAACGCCCCAGCGCTCGCGGAAGGCATCCGCAGTCGCTGTGCTAAGCGGCGCCCCCGTCGCCAAGAATCGTGCCCCCTTGGTCTTAACCGGTCGCGCCGTCGGAAGCTTCGCCAGGGTTGCATAAAGCGGCGGAGTCGCCGGCAGCAGGTCGACCTCTTGCTCGCGCAGGAGCTTCACGATGCGCCGCGGCGAGACCTCGTCTTCCAGGTACAGCGTCGCGCCATACCGCAAAGCCAAGGCCAGCCCCAGATCGAAGCCATAGGCCGCGAACAAGGGGACCGTGCTCAGGATGCGATCCTCGGCCGTGACCTCGAGGCACTCGGCCAAGCTCTTGCAGCTGGCTTCCATGTTGGCGGCGGTACGCAGCACGCCTTTGGGATCGCCCGACGAGTCCGCCGTCAGCAACACCACTTCCGCGTTGCCCGGCGGGTCTTCGTCACAGCGATAGATGGAACAGGTGAGCAGCGTGCCTTGCAGGCGCCTGCGGCTCTCGGGTTCCAGGCGGCGGCGACCGCGTTGAATGTTCGTCACCGGCGGGCTGCCGGAAGGAAGCTCGTTGCCACCACGCGGTCGAGTGATCAGCGCGCGCAGCGGTGCGACTTCTAGGAACAAGGTCAGGTCGCGAACGCCTGTCGTGGGATCCATGGGAACCACGACCGCGCCGATCTTCGACAGGGCAAGCGCCAGGATTGCAAAGTCAGGCACATTGCCAAGCATCAGGCCGACCCAGTGTCCGCGCTCGATGCCCATGGCTGCGAACTCTTGCGCCCGTCGCTCGACACGATGCTGCAGACCGCGCCACGAGAGATATGTGTCGCGGTAAACAAGCGCCTTGGCGGTCCCTCGGGAGTTGGTTGCCTCGTTGAGCCAGCGATAGAGCAGCATTGCCACGTACCCAGGTAGGAGTTAAGCGCCGTGGACTTTAGCGTGGCGCACGCGGACGCACAACCCCCAAGGTCGCTGAAAAGCAGCGGAATATTGCGGGATAAAAGCGGGCCGGGCTGAGCGATCGGGCGCCCAATACGATAGGAACCTGCTCTGGCGACGGATGGGGAGGACGAACTTCAGCGACGACTGGCCAGCTAGCGCATCAAGGCCAGATAGAAGAGGGTGAGCAGCAGAACAAGCAGCGCGCCCAGACCGGCCGCGGCTAGCTCTTGGTGGTGCATCGCCCACTCAAGCACGCGCTCAACTGCCGTCGCAGGCTGAGGCGATGAACCAGGCAGCGCTACCGGGCCGGCGGCCGGCTGCGACAGGCCGGCGGAAAGCTGTTGATCGGTCACCGGCAAAGGAGCCAGCGCCTCGGCAACGGGTGGCATCAGTCCGCGGGCTTGGGCCCCGGTCGCTTTGGGACCTGACGCGGGTGCTGGAACAACCGGCGCCGGAACGGGCTCGGGTTCCGGGGGCGGTCGCAAGGGCCCCTGCTGGTTCTGCAGCGCTGCGATCAGCTGAGACACGCGAGGCGGACGCGGTGCCGGCGCGCGTTCCCCCCCCACTGCCGGAGGAACTGCAACGGGCAAGGGCTGTGCTGCTGGGGCGACTGCGATGGGCTGCGCTGCCTGTCGAGACGGCGCTGCAGCATCGGGGCTGGGCACGACAGCTGCGGCCGCTGCAGCGGGCAACGCAGGGACAACCGGCCCCGGCGAGGCGATAGTGGCGGCAGCAGGCCCGGCAGTTGGCCCCGGGGAAGACAAGGCCAGCGACGGATCGGGCGGCGGTGCATCCTCGAGAAGCGAGGACGACACGGCATCGACGCCATCGGCAGCACTTGCCGACGCCGACGGGATGCGGGCCTGCGTCGCCAGTTCAGTGATAGGCAGCCGGCGTACCGCGGGCTGGGTTGGCAGATCGTTAAGCCTCGGCGTCTGAGGCAGCGGGGCAAGCTTGTCGGCCAGAGCAGCGAAGGCCGGGCGCGTGGCCAGCTCTGACACCGTGCGCGGTCC
>JAYRFD010000701.1:0-5537 GCA_041908565.1 Polyangia bacterium
CCCGCCGTCACCGCTGCCGTCTATGACACCTTCGATGAATTCCTGCAGGCCGCCATCAAGGACTACTACGATCGCGGCTGGCAGCGGCCCAACTTCGTCGCTTTGCTGATCGCGTCAGGCCAAGTCGGCAACCTGGCCAAAAACGCGCTGGGAACAGGCGACGGCCTAAAGACGCTGGCCCTGGGCACCTTCGGCATCGTCGCTGTGAGGGTCATTCTGACGCGCATTCTGACCGGTCCGCTGGGCCTGCTTTTGACGGGCGTGTCGCTGGCGTCCTTGGTGGCTCTGTTCATCAAGAACCAGCGCGAGATCATGTCCAAGACCGGCCGCTTTCGTGAGCTGATCAACCGGACGCGCGACAGCTTCGACGAAGCGCAGACCGGCTACCGCCAGAACCGCTTGGATGCGCGTGAACGCAACATGATGGTCGATGGCCTGCTGCGTCGCTTCCTGCGTGAATGCGATGAGATCTAGCCCGCTGCCCGCGCCGACGTTTGCCACGTTGTTCGGCAGACCGCCGACGGTGGTAGCGACTGCACCCGGGCGCGTCAACCTGCTGGGCGAGCACACCGACTACAACCTGGGCTGGGTGTTGCCGACGGCGATTCCGCAGCAGACACAGGTCGAGCTTTTTTCCCACGGACCGCAAAGTCAGCAGGTTCGCGTGTGGAGCGGCTCTGCATCGCTCACCAGCGACGGTCCTTTGACGTATAGGCTGGGCGACGAAGCGCGAAGCGGGATCTGGCTGGACTATGTGCAAGGCGTGACCCAGGTGCTGCGTACCGAAGGCGTCGATCTGCCGGGTCTGGATCTGCGCATCACATCGGCTGTGCCGGTCGGCAGCGGCCTGTCGTCAAGCGCCGCTCTGTTGGTGGCCTTGTTTCGCGCGCTGCGGCAGGCGCTGTCGCTGACCCTGTCGGACATCGCGATCGCCAAGCTGTGCCAGCGCGTCGAAAACGACTTCGTCGGAGCGCCAGTCGGCATCCTGGATCCGATGGCCTGCGGCCTGTGTCAGCCGGGCCGCGCGCTGTTCTTGGACACGCGCGATCTGCGCTACCAGTCGCTGCCCTTGCCGTCGACCGTTGAGCTGGTGGTGATTCACTCGGGCATCGTGCATTCACACAGCCGCGATGCCAGCTGTGGCACGACAGAGCCGGTGGCTGACTATCGTGTCCGTCGGGGCGAGTGCGAACAAGGGGCGCAGGGGCTGGGCGTCGCCAGCCTGCGCGAGCTTCAGGACGACACCAGCGCCACCGCGCGAATCGCCGCCCTGCCGGCGCCTCTTTCGGCTCGCGTGCGTCACGTGCTTTCGGAAAACGCGCGCGTCCTGCAAGCCGCCGCGCTGCTGCAAAAAACCGACGTAGACGACAGCGATCTGCGCAAGCTTGCGTCGCTGTTTGCCGCATCGCACCGCTCGCAGAGCCAAGACTATGAAGTATCGCTGCCCGCCATCGATGCGCTGGTGGCGATCGCTGCGCACGATGTGGGCATCGTGCCGGGGGCCGCGCGCCTGACCGGCGGAGGCTTCGGGGGCTCGATCGTCGCGCTGGCCTGGGCAGGTCAGGGATCGGGTGCTTCGGCTCGCATTGCCGCCGCATATCACGCGCAGACCGGCCACGCACCGACGGTCCTGGTGCCGAACGTAGGGTCGACCAAAGACCGCGGAGAATCGCCATGAGCTTGCTGGTGACAGGTGGAGTTGGGTTTGTCGGATCGCATTTTGTGCGAGCCGCCGTCGAAGCCGGGCGCCGGGTGATTATCCTGGACGATCTGTCGGGATCCGCCGCGGGAGGAGCGGTCGCCGCGCAGTCGGACTGTCAGGCCGAAGGCGCCGCCATCGCCCGCATCCTGGCCCTGCCCGGCGTGACGCTGCAGATCGGCGACATCGGCGACAGCGCGCTTGTGGAATCGCTGTGTCGGACCCATCACGTGACGGCGATGCTGCACTTTGCCGGCAAGATCCAAGTCGGCGAATCGGTCCGCCGGCCCGAGCTTCACTTCGACGTGAACTTCGCACGCGCGCTGAGCCTGCTGGAAGCCGCTCGCCATGCTGGAGTCGGCCAGGTGGTGTTTTCGTCAACGGCCGCGGTCTATGGCACGCCCGATCGGGTGCCGATTGCAGAATCAGCGCGCTGCGAACCCGACAGTCCGTATGGTCGCAGCAAGCGCGCGTTTGAATGGGCCCTGATGTCGGCCGAGGTCGCGCACGGCATCAAGTGGGCGGCGCTGCGGTACTTCAACGCGGCTGGCGCGCATCCCGACGGCACGATGCGCGAAGCACACCATCCCGAGACGCACCTGATCCCGCTGGCCTTGGATGCAGCGCTTGGCAAAGGGCCGCCGCTTTCGATCTTTGGCAGCGATTATCCGACGGTGGACGGCACCTGCGTGCGCGATTACATCCACGTCTGCGATCTGGCCGCTGCGCACCTTTTGGCCCTGCGCGAGCTTGAACACGGACGCAGCCTGGGCCCGCTAAACCTGGGCACGGGCACCGGCTACAGCGTGCGTCAGGTGCTGGATGCCGCAGCCGAGGTGGTTGGGCGGCCCGTGCCGCAAGGCCTAGCGCCGCGACGGGCGGGCGATCCTCCGCAGCTTGTCGCCGATGCCAGCGCGGCGCGACAGCGGCTGGGCTTTGTGCCGGTGCGTTCCGATCTGCGCGTGCTCTTGGAAGACGCGCTGCGATCACGCCGCCACGGATAGCGACGGGCGCGCAGGAACGACGACCGTTCAGCGCAGCCAGTCCAGCGAACGAGCGATCAGAAGCTCGGACATCTTTGCGTGGTGCGTGTTCTTCATCGCCACGTTGGCCACCGCGAAGTGATGACGGCCGGCCAGATCCCGCACGTCGGGCGCGTCGTCATAGGTCAAAAGCACGTCGCCGGCGACGTTTTCTGCCGCGGCAAACAGGCGCTCGTGATCCAGCTGGTGGTGCGTGTACAGACGCGTGCCGGCCCGCTTGCCGTTCTTGCCACCGGCGGTGTACGGCGGATCGATGAAGAACGCCGCGCGCTTGCGTCGAGTATGGGAACGTATCGCCTCGATCCCATCGCCGCAGATGAACGTGAAGCGATCGCGCACCTGCCCGATGGCTTGGATGCGCGTGGCCAGCGTCTGGGCATACCAGCGCGACTGCAGACCCTTGCCGTTTTCGCCGTGCTTGATCAGCGACGATCCGGGCGCCAGGATGCCGCCGTGAAACGTGCGGTTCTTCAGGATCGTGCGGAAGGCCTGCTCGCGAACCCCACCCGATTCAACGGCCAAGGCGGCGCGCACGTTTTCGTGCGTCAGATCAAACGACAGGATGCGATCGGCCAGCCAGTCGGCATCGCCCCCCAAGATCGTCTGCCACACGGCAGCGACCTGCGGATCCAGCTCGACCAGGACGACGTGATCGGCCAGCCCTTCAAAGCCCACCGTCAGGCCCACGATGGCGCCGCCGGCAAACGGCTCGACGAAGATCGCCGGCTTGCTGGGCAAGCTGGCCAGCCACGTGCGCACGCGCGGCACCAGCCACGTCTTGCCCCCCGGATAGCGAAACGGACTCCGCTTGGGCACCTGCGCAACATTCACGATGTGCTCCGCCGCCGAGCCCTTCGCCTCCAGCGAACCGTTCCCCCCAAGCAAGGTCTTCGCAGCAAGCGGCTGCTTCGCGGCGGGCGAGCGCTTCGTTGCGGGCGGACCCTTGGAGAAACTCAGCAGGTCGAATTCAGACGTTTTCCCGACGGCCGCGCGGGTTTCCTGGCTGCCATCACGGACGACGCCCCCTTCAGACGCGACGCTGCCACGAAGCCCCTTGATTGACACGCGGCTACGACTGATAGCGCAGGATGGTGCCGGTTTGGCTGACGATCCAGGCGTCGCTGCGGCTGGCGGCCCAGACGCCGGACAGGATCAGGCCGCGACCGGCGGTGGGGCTGCGCTTGCTGGTCCAGGTCTTGCCGTCGTAGTGCAGGATGGTGTCGGCGTATCCGACGGCCCAGATGTCGTCGGCGGCGCTGCCCCAGATGCTGCGCAGGTGCTGGGCGGTTGGACGCGGCAGGACTTCGCTGGTGCCGCGGCCGTTCCAGCGATACAGCGTGCCGCTGTTGCCGGCGGCCCAGACGTCGTCGGTGCCACTGCCCCAGACAGAGGTCAGCGTGCTGGTTGGCGCGGAAAGGACGCTCCAGATGCCGCTGCGCAGGCGGGTCACGCAGCCAGTGCCAACGGCCCAGACGTCGCCGGTTGGGCCGGGCGTGCTCCACATGCCGTACAGCTGACTGCAGCCATAGCTTGAGCTGTGATCCGACAGATAGTTCCAAGTGCCGCCGGCCAGCTGAAACAGCGTGCCGTTGCTGGGACTGCTGACGAAGACGCTGCCGCGATCGCTGCTGGTGCCGCCGAACAAGGACAGGCCCAGCAACGGAAACAGCGGGGCTGACACGGCCTGCCAGTTGGCGCTGTCGCGATGCAAAAGCACCATGCCCCGGCCCTGCGGATCGCCGCTGACCCAGACATCATCGCGAGCGGTCCCCCACACGCCTTTCAAGTTGGCTGATGTGCCGCTGGCTTCGCTTGTCCACTCGCTGCCGTTCCAGCGCACGATGGTTCCGCTGTCGCCCACCGCCCAGACCGCATCGGCAGAGCTGCCCCAGACGCTGATCAGGTTGGCCTTGGTCGGGCTGGGCACCAAGCACCAGCCGTCGGCACTGCAGCCGGATCGCACGCGCACGCTGCGCTCGATGCGGGTCTGCCCGGCGACCCAGTCAAACTGCTCGCGACCGGCGCCCAGCTCAAGCCCGGCTTCGCTGTAGGCGACGACGTGAACGGACAGAGGACCCAGCGCCGTGGCCGGCAGCGAGACCGTCCATGGACTGCGACCGGCTGCGACATCAAACGGCGCTCCTGGCACACGCTTGCTGCCCGAAAAGACATCGATGTTCAGGCGCTTCACATCGGCCAAGCCGGAAAACCCATCCAGGGTCACGTCCAGCTGAAGCGATCGTCCACTGCGGCTGCAGCTTGCGCAGCTGCTGGGTGCCGGAGCGACGACGATGGTTCCCTGCGCACCGACGACAAACAGCTGGCCTTGGCCATCGCCACGCAGGCGCCCCAAGGGACGGGGAGCGCCGGCGGCATCGGCCGGCACGACGATCGACTGCGGCGTCACCACCGATCCGTTGAAGCGATACAGGCGGCCATCGCTGGCGGAAAGCCAGATGTCGTCGGCCGCGCGACCCCACAAGCCGTTGATGCTGATGCCCGCGACAAGACCGCTGGCGACTGGCTGCCAGGTGTCTTTGTCTCGACGCAAAAGAGTGCCGTTGGTGCCGGCGGCATACAGATCACTGGCGGTGCCCCAGACGGCGTACAGGTGTTGCATGACTGATGCGCCTTGGTTGGCGACCAGCCAGCTTTGACCATCCCAGTGCAGCACGGTGCCGGCGGTGCCGACGGCCCAGACATCGCTGCTGCTGCGGCCCCAGATGTCGGTCAGATCGGCTCCGGTCACGACGCTGCTGCGAGCCCAGCGAACGCCGTCGAAGTGCAAGATGACG
>JAYRFD010000702.1:0-4859 GCA_041908565.1 Polyangia bacterium
GATCCCGAGGTGATTACGATGACGCACTGCAATGTGGTATGACCCGGCCGCCACCGAGAAACGCAGTGGGGCACCATCCGCACCGATGATGTTGCCAGAACGCGTGATCAATCCGCTCTTAGTGGCCAGAACGGTGGATGGTGTCACCGGATCGCGAAGCTCGACACGGATCCAATCGACCACCGCGTTGGCCCCAATGGTGCTGAGTATGCCGGCAGCAAGCTGTTCACCGCCGGGACCCACTTGCGGGAACCCAAGTGCCACAAAGGGCTCGTTGCTGGGCAGCTCTTCTCGCGTTACGGCTCTGCCGTCGCCGGCGAAGTAGGCCCCGACGTAGCCAGCCAAAAGACGCAGCGTCAGCGCATGACCGCCATGTTCCGAGACACGCTGGCCCAGCTCTCCATCCGAGCCATTGCGCACGCCACTATCACGCTGCAGACGGATGCCTTCGCTCAAGGGCAGCGGTGGCAGATCCAGCTCGACGCAGCGGGCATAGCGAAACGGCGCGATCAGCGACAGCTTGCCGACCGCGGTCGCGACCACCAGGCAGTTGACGCTGCCCAGAATGCACGACTGCAGCATCGATTCCAGGAAGGGCTCGCTCAGCTCACCCAGGTCGGCGGCATCGGCATCCGGCGAAGAGTCGATATGTCGCCCGCGAGCCAAGCTGCCCAGCGTCGGAGAGCGCGCGGTCGATCGCACCAGCGGACTCGCCAGCGTCGACGTCTGCAGCAGCTCAAGCCCGTCTAGGATCAGCAACAGAGGCGCGGCCTTTTGCGACAGTCGATTCGAAACGATCTGCCACAGCGCACGGCAGACCGCGTCATCCCCGGTGCCGACCGCTTCGGCCTGCTGCACCGCCGGGCCGCCCGCGACATAGCCAGCCAGCGCTCGCAGAAAGCTCAGCAGATCGGCGTCGTAGGCGAAGCTCCAATAAAAGGCACCGCACAGCGCCCCGGATTCCCACGCCAAGCGCAGCGTGCTGGGCTCGCTGCGACCTGCGGCGGTCCCCAGCGGGCCGGGTAGGGGGAACAGGCCGCTTCCCGAATCCCCACCGCGTCCGTCGAACAAAGGCTGCAGCCACGTCGAAAGCAGCGCGCTTTTGCCGCTGCCGGCCGCGCCACGCACGACGATGAAGCGGATCCCGGACTGCAGATAGGCATCCAGCGCCGACAGTTCTGCCGTGCGTCCTGATCGAGCGACGGGCAGCGGGTGGGCGTACTGCGGGGGCAACAGGACGCCACTTGCGGAATCTGAAGGCGTGCCTTCGTCGAGCACCAGCTGCAGACCGCGAGCTTGTGCTTCGGGGCCCAGATCTTCGTCGCTGAGCAGCGCCAGTGCCAGCGCTCGCAGGGCAGACGGCTGACCTTCACCTTGTGGTTCCAGAGACAAAAGCTGCGACAGCACCTGATCGATTCGTTCATGCGGCGGCAGGTGAGCTGGCGCCAGATCCGCGATCGATACGCCGAGCTCAGCGCGGGCGCACAGAATTCCAAGCTGCGCGGGGCTGACCAGCTCGACCAAGTGCAGGCGCAGCCAGCTGTGTAGCTGTTCCAGCAAGGGATCCGGTTCCAAGATCGGCGGAACCGTGGCCGCCGATGCGGCCATGACGATGGGATCCTTCATCCTCGCCTCGGCAATGCAATGACAGCGCGTGTCCCGGCACCCCGCTGAGCCCCGATCAACGGACCGCGACCATCGTCGGCGATGGGGGAATCAATGCGCAGCTCACCGCCGTGCTGGGCGACGATGCTGCGGCAAATTCCCAGGCCCAAGCCGGTGCCGCGTTCGCCCTTGGTGGTGAAGAACGGCTCGAAGATTCGCGGCAGCACATCTTTGGGAATGCCCTCGCCGTAGTCTTCGATCAGGATGCGCACCTGTGGGCCTTTGTCGACGCCCCGATCGCCCTGTATGGCGGCAGAAGACGCCGTCGCTGAGGGGAAGGGATCTGCCTCGATCGAGACATAGATCTCGCCTCCGGCGGGGGTTGCGTCGACCGCGTTTCGCAGCAAGTTGACGATGACCTGCACCAGCTTGTCGCGGTTGACCTGCGCAGTGGGCGGGTGCTCGCCCGGACCCAGAGCCCGCTCGACGTGGCGCAGTCGGTACGCAGGGTCAAAGCGCAGGATGCTAAGAGCCTCTTGAACCGATAGCTGCACCGCTTCTTCGGTCAGCGGATAGCGTAGAACTGCATCGGGCAAGCCTCCCGAGATGATCTCGCGCGGCGGGCTCCCTGCGACGGGTTCGCCGGCGTGGCCGACATGGTTTGGCGGTAGCTGGCCATGGACGCGCGAAAAGTCGCGAATCTCGCCCACTAAGCCACCCAGACGGGTTCGAGCACTTAAGATCGCCGCGGTAAACAGGCGGATCTCACCGTCGTCGGGGTATCGATCGCGGATCAGCTCGGCGTAGCTCAGAACCGACAGCTGATTGCCAATTTCGTGCGCGATCCCCGACGCGACGCGACCGACGGCGGCCATTCGCTCGCTTTCGATCAGCCGTTCATGCGCGCGGTGAATCTGATTGAGTGCGGCCGACAGCGCTTCGTTGTTGCTGCGCAGGGCCCGCACGGTTCGTCGCAGGGTGCCTACCAGATCGCCGCGCTCGCAGGCGTTGCGCAGGAGCAGGTGCAGCGCATCGCGGTCATAGGGCTTTTCGACGTACTGATAGATGCCCGCCTCGTTGACGGCGCGGACCAGCGTGTCCTTGTCGATGCCCTCGGTCAGAAGGACGCGCACGATGTCCGGGTGCTCGCGCCGCACGCGCGAAAGAAAGCGGATGCCGTCGAGATCTGGCATGTCTTCTTCGCTGACGATCAGCGCCGGCAAGTGCTCGGCGACCGTCAGGGCCGCCCAGGCCGAAAGGGTGCTGGAAAACAAGTGAAGCCGGCAGCCATCGACGTGCCCCAGCAGTCGCGACAGCTGCTGTCCACCGTCGCGATCGACGATGTACACGGGGTGCAGACCGTTATCCAGGTGGCCCGATCCCGTCGAGCCGCTGCTGGCCTGCTTGGCCGGGCCGGTGGCAGGCAGAGGCGCAGCCGGGGGGACCGCTTCACCCCCTGCCGTCGTTCTTGTTCCGCGCACCTGGTTTTCCTCGCCCACTGCCGTCGACCCGCACCGATGTCCAATATGCCGGGCTGCTGGAAGGCCAAGTCCGCGTGCTTGGAGGCAGGCAGGAACTCGACGATGACCCGGCATCCGCGACGTGAAATCGGGCGCAGCATACCGTTTGCTCGCACAGCCAAGCAAGAACCAGCTTGGTCGCCTCTTCACAATGCGACCGCTGGGTCACACACCCGGCACCAAGGTCGGTGTGTTCCAGAGGCCAGCGCCGGCGGGCGTGGCAGGCAGGCGCGAGGCGAGATGTGGTACGCTACGAGAGCGTATTTCTTGTCATCGTGGCCGTGAAGAACCCTCCATCCCCCAGCGAGCCCGCCAGCGGATCGCCAGCCACCGGCGCGCCGATCGGAGGACCTGCGCCAGCTGCCAAGCCCAAGGCCGCCCCGCCCCAGGCGCCCCCGCGTTCCATCGCGGCCGCCCCGGCCAGCAGCAAGACGCCACCGCCCAGTACCAAGACACCGTCGCCCAGCAGCAAGACGCCGCCGCCGCCAAGCGCGCGCACGCCGCCGCCAAGTCCCAGCAAGCTGACCGGGCAGGGCATTGCGCCCAGCCCAAGTGCCTTGCGTGCCGCCAAAGCCAAGGCGGCTGAGGCCAAGCCGATCACGTTTTCTGCGACGCCATCGCTGTATGACACAACGGCGCCGGTGGCTCCCGAACGCTATGGCAAGTACCACTTGCTTGAGCGCATCGGCGTCGGTGGCATGGCCGAAGTCTGGCGGGCCAAGACGCTCGGCTCTGAGGGCTTCACCAAAGACCTTGTCATCAAGAGAATCCTGCCGAAGTTCACCAACGACGAAGAGTCGGTGCGCATGTTCATCGACGAGGCGCGCCTAGTCGCCAAGCTGCACCACCCGAACATCGTGCAGATCTTCGACTTCGACAAAGAGGGCGATCGCTACTACCTGGCGATGGAGCTGATCGAAGGGCGCGACCTGCGGCAAGCGGAAAAAAGCTCTGCGAAAGCGGGCGTTTGGTTCCCGATCTCGCTGTCGATCTACCTGATTGCCGAGGCGCTCAAGGGACTGCATTACGCGCACACGCGCCTGGATCACGGCAAGCCGCTTGAGATCGTTCACCGCGATGTGTCGCCGCACAACATCCTGATCAGCTTCTCGGGCGACGTGAAGATTTCCGACTTTGGCATCGCCAAAGTAGCCGAGCGCGCGTCGGCTCAGTCGACGGGGACGGTCAAGGGCAAGCTGGCCTATATGAGTCCAGAGCAGATCACGGGGCAGCCGCTGGATGGGCGCACCGATATCTACTCGATGGGCATCGTCTTTTGGGAGCTGCTGACGCGCCATCGCCTGTTCTTCGGACCCGATGAGCACGATGTGATTCGCCGCGTCCGCGACGGCATCGTTCCGCCGCCGCGCCAGTACAACCCGGACATCCCAGACGAAGTCGAAAAGATCGTCATGAAGATGCTGGTTGCCAACCGCAGCCAGCGCTATCAGTCCGCCGGAGAGGTCGTTCGCGCCCTGTGTTCGCTGCCCCAGTACAACTATGACGCGCAGGCTCTGGGCGAGTACATGCGCACGCTGTTTCCGGAAGAGACACGCAACTGGACGCAGATGCTGCAGACGCTGTTGGCGGCGCCCAACAAGGCGGCGGCACGCGCTGATCAGTCGGTCTCGATGCAGATCGTCGTGAGCCCGACGGCAGACAGCGTATCGGTGGCCGCGGCGACGGCTGCGCCTTCCCCAGTCCAAGCTCAAGTCCAGGCCCAAGCGCAAGTCC
>JAYRFD010000703.1:0-18834 GCA_041908565.1 Polyangia bacterium
ACCTGGTGGCTCTCCTCCAGGCGGCCGACGCTTATTTCGAGGCTCACGATCATGGGGATGCCTGCCCGCTGTGCGGCAGCGGCGAGCGCGTGGCTGGCTTGCCGGAGCGGGTGCGCCAGCAGTTGCAGGGCATTGCTGCATTGACCACGGCGATGGCGCGGCGAGAGCAGGCGAGTCGCAGCCTGCTGGCCGCCGAAGCTATTCGTGACCGGCAATCCCTGGCGCTGACGGCTGCGGCCAGCGCGTGGGCCGCGGATCTCCAGCCCGACCCGACGTGGCGGGCCGTGCAGTCGCTGGCTCCGCTGGCCGCGCTGGAAAAGCGCATGGTGCATCGCGGCAGTGAAGCCGGTCGCCCCAGCCAAGAGCTGCTGTCGGTATACCGCGGGCTGACCAACGCCACGCGCGATCCGGGACGCCGCGTCGCTCTGCTGATCGAGCTTGCACGCTACGAAGAAGACGTCCTGCACCTGGACCAGCCAGGGCATGCCGGCGATGTCGACCGCGTGCTGGCTTACCTGCACGATGCCTTCGACGTCGGGATCGATCAGCTGCGTGTCGTCGACGAGATCATTCGCCTGACCGCCAGCGCCGGACGCATCCCCGACTGCCTGGCCGCCTTGGAAGTCAAGGCCGAGATCCTGGAAGGACAAGCGCAGCAGGCGTCTTCGCAGCGGCAGTCCTTGCTTCTGGATCAGGTCGTCGCGATTCGACGCTGGCAGACCGCTTTGGCCCGCGATCGCCTGGGCAACTCAGAGCTGGCTTGGCAGTACCTGGAAAAAGCGCACCAGCGCTCGCCTGGCGACCCGCTGCTGCTGCCCGATCTGATCGCCCTGGCAGAAACCCAAGGCCGCTATGAACAGCTTTCGGATCTGCTGGCGCAGATGGAGGAATCGCACCGCATCGCGCACGGCGAAGATCCGCCTCCGCTTGGCCTGTGGCTGAAGCGCGCGGTGACGCTGCGACTGGCCGGTCAGGACTCGCTGGCCGACGAGCTGGAAAGCCGCATCGCGACCTATACGCCGACCCACCTGCTCTTGCTATTGGCTCGTCAGCGACGCGCCATGCGCCAGGGAGACTTCGCCGCCTTGCTGCGCCTGTTCCGGGACGAAGGACAGCTGGCGCAGCGCGGACTCAGCGAACGCAAGGACTCTCCCAGCAAGAGCGACGACCTTTGGGCGGTCGATGCGTACCTGGTCGCCGCCACGACGGCCCTGCGCAGCAACAACCTGCCCGCCGCGCAAGAGCTTCTGGACGCCACGCGCGCACTGTGGGGCGAACGGCCGTCCGGATCGTTGGTGCAGCAGGTCGAGGATCTGGCTGAAGAGCTGTTCGTGCGAGCCGGTCGCATGCGCGATTTGGCGACCCACTACGAAGGACGGCTGGCGTCGGGCTTGTGGACGTCGGCGCCGGCAGAAGCACAGCGCCTGCACGAGCTGTTGATCGACCTGTACAGCGGCCCGCTGGGCGATGCCGCCCGCGCCTTGCCGCTTCTGGATCCGCTTGTCGCAGCGGCCCCCGAAGACCTGCGCCTGCGCCGCCTGGCCGTCGTGCTGCGCCGTCGTACCGGAGACATCGCCGGCGAAGTCGCAGCCCTGGCCGAGCTATCGCGGCTGGAGCAAAAGCAGGGACTGGGCGAAGGCCTGCCATCGGATCTGCTGCGTCGTGCCGAGCTTCTGGCGCGCGGCGGTGACGAAGCAGCGGCGGTCGCTCTGTACGAACAGGTGCTGCGCGTGCATCCCGGCGAGCCGCAAGCGCTGGACGCCATCGAACAGCTGCTGCGTCGCAGCGGTCGGGCCGCCGATCTGGTTCAGGTCCTGCGTCGGCAGATCGAGCTGGCACAGACTCAGCTGCAGCGCCACGGAGGCGAGCGCGGCGAGCTATCGCAGCGCGTCCTGTTGCTGCAGGCCAGCCTAAGCGACCTTTTGGAAAATGAAGCGGGCCAGCCCGGACAGGCGGCCGCCGTCTATCGATCGGTGGTCGCTCAGCGGTCCGAATATGTGCCGCCGCTGTGGGCGCTGGAACGGCTGTACCGCCGGCAGAAAGACAGCGAACAGCAAGCCCGCGTCCTGGAACAGCTGGCCGAAGCGCTGCCCACCGGACCGACGCGAGCCGCGCTGTGGACGCGCCTTGGCGACCTGCTGCAGCGACCTCCCGTTGCGCATACGCAAGATGCAGAGGCCGCGTATCAGCGCAGCTTCCAGAGCATGCCCTTGCCATCGCCCATCGCAGCGCACGCCGTGTTGGGCCGACAGCAGGCGCTGCTGCAGTCTCGAGCGTGGACGAAGCTCAGCGAGGTCTACGAAGCCTGGCAAGACACTCTGGCCCCCGGCGAGCCACTGCAAGCCGCCTGGAACGCCACATTTACCGAGGAACGCGCGCACTGGGCCAGCGTGAATGCGACGCCCAGCGCTCTGGAACGCAGCGATGCCTTGCTGAGCAAGGTGCTGCAGGACCTGCGGCAAGACGACGAGACCAGCAAGCAGGCTCCTGAGCTGGTGCCGCTGCTGGAGTGGGCTCGCTATCAGCTGGCCAGTCGACGAAGCGATGGCAAGCAGCAGAGCTCTGCTCTGGCCGGCCTGGCCGCCTATCTGGCGCCGCGTTCTGATGCGGCAAGTCGTGGCGGGGTTGGCGAGCTGTGGCTGCGATCCGGGTTGCTGGCCGCACTGAACGAAGACGAGCAGAGCCAAAAAGTCGAGGCCGCGCGTCGCCTGTTGCAAGCCTATCGTCTGCTGGGCGACGTTCCGCACGTCCTGGTCCCGCTGTGCGATCTGCTGGAAGACGCCGCCATCGCCGAAGCCCTGGTCCGCGAGCCCGAGCTGATTCCGGTGCTGCGCGCCCGCCAAGCACTGTGCCGCGAAGGCGAAGTCGACGATCGCCTGCTGTGGACGGCCATGGAAGCCGAGGTCTGGCTGCAGCGCGGGGAAGGCGACGAAGTCGATGCCGCGACGCGTACGCGCTGCGCGCAGGAAGCTGCCGAAGCCGCCTTGCGCGCTCTGAGCCTGGATCCCCAGAGCATCTGGGCGCTGTGGCTTTTGCGTCAGGCAACGGCTCCTGGCAACGCCGGCGATCCCGAGCTGGGGCAAGGCAGCGCTCTGTCGGTAGAAGACGGTGCGCGCTTCCGCGCCTATGGCCTGTACACGCTGCGCTTGGCATCGCTTTTGGGCACCGCAGAGAGCAAGGCGGAGCTGTACAGCGAAGCCGCGGGGATCTTCGTCAAGCTGGGAGAGACGGACACCGCAGCAGCGGCTCTGCGCGCAGTTCTGGACTGCACGCCGCAGGATGAAGCGGCGTTTTCGCAGCTGCGCAGCCTGCTGACCAGTCGAGCGGAAGACAACAAGAAGCCCGATGCCGGTCCGCTGCTGGAGCTGCTGAACTTCCGCTTGGCCCTGGTGCCCGAAGACGAGCTGCAGGCTCGGTCCGAGCGCAGCCTGCGCGTGTCTTTGCTGCTGCAGCGCGCGTCGCTGCTACAGGCCGCGGGTCAACTGCCGGAAGCCGCGGCAGACCTGCAGACGCTGCTGGACCTGGATGCGCAGCAGCCCACCGCCCACCGTCGCCTGGCCGAGCTGCGCGCCCAGTCCGGAGACAGTAGCGCCGCCATCCATCACTACGAGCGCTTCTTGGAGCTGGGAGGCAACCCGGCCGAGCGTCAAGCCGTGCATGTCGCGGCCGCGCGTCTGCTGAGCTTGGTCGATCCAGAGCGAACGATTCCCCACGTGCAGCAAGCCATCGAGCTGGGCCGCAAGTTCCGCGAGCTTCGCGGCGACGAAGTGGACACGGCTGAAGAAGTCGCTGGCCTGGTCGATCTGTATCGCTGGCTGGAACGCCTGCACGTGAGCCTGGGCCAGACCGATCCCGCGATCGCCGCCCTGCGTGAGCTGCACACCCAGATTCCGAACGACGAGGCGTTCTTCGAGACCCGCCAGCAGGTCGCCATTGCGATCGCCGATGTGCTGGAGCAGCACAAGAAGGACCGCCCCGCCGCCATCGCTTCGTTGGAACAGCTTCTGGTCCGCGAGCCTCTGGCTTTGCAAGCGCTGGATCGACTGGCCACGTTGACGCAGGCAGCTGGCGAGACCCAGCGTCCGCAAGCGCTGTATCGCAAGTTTATCGACGAAGCGCGGCGCTTGACGCGCGACAGCATCAGTCAGCTGGAACCAGCCAAAGCGGCGCCCTTCCAAGCCTTGGCCAAGATCTTTGCGTGGCAGAAAGCCGGTGATGCGCAGCAGCTTGCAGCGCAGGCGGCGGCGATCTTGGGCAGCGGCGGTGTCCCCAAAGCTCCGTCGCCCAAGATGGTGCCCAAGCCGGTCAGCGGGCTGCTCAAGACACCGGCCTTCAGCGCCGAAGCTCGCGGCGTGCTGCTTGAGGTCTGGCAAGAAGTCGCCGAGACCGCGCATCGCCTGCTGGTACCGGAACTAAAGACGCTGGGCATCGATCCCAAGGAACGCCTGAACGGCAAGCAAGTGCCGCAGGTATGGACCACCGTCGACGAGCTGGTTCGCAAGTTCGGCATGGGCACGGGCGATCATCCGTATGCCCTGTACATGGCGCGCGATCGTGAACAGTGCCAGCTAGTGGGCAACAGCCTGATCTGCGGCAGCAACTTTTCGGGCACGCTGCGCGACCTGTCTTCGTCGCGCTTCGCACGCCTTCTGCACCGCCTGGTGCTGCTGCCCGATCGCCTGGGTCCCGTCGATGGCGACCTGACCGAGCTGACGCTGTTTATCACCGCTTGCTGTCAGCTGGTGGGGCTGCCTGGACCGACGATTCCAGCCGACATGAAGATGCGCCTGGACGATCGGCTGCGCGCGCTGGACCGCGCCATTGGTCGCAAGGAACGCAACGGGCTTAAGACCTTGGCTCCGCGCTTGGCGGCCATCAACGGCGAAGCGGGACGAGCCCAGGTGGCCACCTGGCAAGAAGAAGTCCGCATCGGTGCCGTTCAGCTTGCGATGGCGCTAAGCGGCGACGTTCAGGGCGCTCTGAGCGATCTTGGCGTTGCTGCAAACGACGGAGATGCCAACAGCGCGCGGATCGCGCGTCGTCTGTTGTCGTTTGCCGTTTCAGAAGACATCTTGACCATCCGCCGCGATCTTGGCGTGAGCGAGTAGGAGGAGCGACGTGCCCCCGGCAGACCAAGATGGCAAGAATTCGGCACTGCCCCCAAGTGCGCAAGCGACGGCGGCGGCCAATGCTCCGCAGACCGGCGAGAGCGACTTTGACTGGGACAAGGCCATTGAAGAGTGGGATCCCGCGTTCTTCGGCGACGGCCCAAGCGCAGGACTGGATGTAGGGCCCGATCCAAGCCTGGGCATCGTCATGCCCAGCCAGTCGGGTCCGGTCAAAAGCGTATCGCTGTCAAAAGCCGAGGCTTCTGCGACGGAAAATACGCCCGGAAGCGCAGCGCCCAGCCCGCATGTGCCAAGCGAAGCAGCGATAGCCCCCACGCCCGTGCAGCCCCGCGTCGACCGACCTGCGGAAACGCCGACGGTCTCGCAACCGGCTGCTGCGGTGGACGCGCCGACGCTTGCGATGGAGTCCGATGCGGCGCCGCTGCCGCCTCCACCAGCGCCGGCCGCCCATGCTCTTGAGATCGAAATCGATCTGTCGCGGGCCCCGACGCGGCCCAGTTCCGCCGAGGCATTGGAGCGCGTCGAGACCACGCTGGCCATGGACGCCCGAGAAGTCGATCGCTTGGCGGCCATGCTGCGCGGCGAAGACCTGGCGGCCTTGATCAAGCCAGCGCCCGCAGCGGCAGCCCCTAAGCCGGTCGTGCAAGCCGTCGCACAGGCCGTCACACCGCACGTCGCTGCCGCCACCAGCCGAGCCGATGACGAAGACTTCTACGACAACATCGTCGTCGAATCGAACCCCACGTCGAAACGGACGCCCGCTCCCGCACCAGCGCCGGTGGCAGGGGTGCAAGCGGACTCGAACAAGACGCCCGAGGTGGCCCCTGCGCCAGAGACGCTGCAAGCCACTCGCGCCGTGGCCGAGCCCGTACGAGCCGCCCCCAGTGTGCCGACGTCAAGCTACGCAGCCACGTCCAGCGACGACGATGATGACGAGCTAGCGATCCAAGTCGAGATCGCCGCGGCCCCCGAACCAACCCCGGTCCCAGAGGCAGCGCGCGCACCTGCCGAGCCATCGCCCGGACGCGCTGACGCAGCCGCGCAGCAAGCGCTGACGACCGCTGCCCAGGTCGCAGCGGTGGCGCCGGTGGTCGATGCTGCCCCGCCAGCGCCTTTGCCGGTTGCACAGGTCGCTGCAATCGCGACGGCTCTGCCCCCCGCACCCGCGCCTGAACCAGAGCCAGCCCCTGAACCCGCTGCTACGCTGCCAGCTGCGACTGCGCCGATGTCCAGTCCACAGGCGGCGCCGGCTGCGATGGCGGAACCCGTCGCTGCGCAGGCAGCGGCTCCTGCGCCCGCACCGCTGCGTCCCCGCGGACCCGTGGTCGAGCCGCCTGCGTCGGTGACCTCTGCGGCTCGTGCGGCCAGCCGGCCTGCGCAGGCGGTGATCCCGCGGCGGCTGCCCCTGCCGACCCTGGACAAGCTGCCGTCGCCCACGCTGACCCGACCCAGTGCCGCGGGAGCGCCCGAGGCGTCTCTGCGCCGGCAGTTTCAGACCCTGCTGCAAGCCGAGCGCGAGCTGGTGCTGACCCGCGATCCAAAGCGGGCCGGTCGACTGAGCGTGGCGACGGCGCGGCAGTCCGAAGCGCTGCGTGAAGCGGCCGATGCTCTGGATCATTACCGGGCGGCACAGGATGCTGACCCGACGCTGAAGTGCGCCCTGCGCGGGTCCCGACGCGTGCTGTCGTGGTCTGGTCCCACGTCGCAGCCCGACGAAGCGATGGGATTCCTGGATCGCGAACTGGAACTCAGCTCTGCCGCAGAAGCGCAGGGTCTGTCGCTGGTTCGGGCCGAGTTACAGCGCGTTCAGGGTCAGCTGGTCGATGCGGCCTCGAGCTTCTCGCAGCTTGCCAAGGCCGCGGAAAAGACGCCCCAGCGAACGGGCAGCATCGCCGCGCTGGCTGGCCTGTGCGATGTGGCCCTGGCCCGCGAATCCGAAGAAGAAAGCAGCACGGCGCTGGACGCCTTGCTGAATGCGCCGGGGCTCAGCGTCCCCATGGTCACTGCGCTGCAGATCAGCCGAGCGCGACGGGATGAAGCGCAAGGTCGACAGACGCAGGCTCGCGGTCGTTATGAAGCGATCCTGGCCCGCACAGAGGGCACAGCCCACGCAGCCAGCCTGGGCTTGTTGCGCTGCACCGTGCAGTCAAGCAAAGCCCCCAGCGCCGGCACAGCGACGCCCGCAACGTACGAAGCGCTGCTCAAAGCGCGGCTGCCGCGCGGCCTGCGACACGCGATCGCTCGACAGCTTGCGCTTTTGGACGCGGGGCCCCAGCGAGCAACTCTGCTGGCCCAAGGCCAAGACCCCAGCGACTGGCTGGTGGCCGAAGACATCGCGCTTTCGCACGAAGCCGCTTTGGACTTTGCCAGCGCAGGCGCCGCCTACATGAAGCTGGCCGAGGTGGTGCGCGATCCGCTGCAGCGCAGCTTGGCCCTGTCTTCCGCTGGCGAGTCCTTCTTCCGGGCCGGTCAGCTGGATGAAGCGCGCCAGGCGCTGCAGGAATCGCTGAAGCAAGCCAGCGCAGCCGACATCGATGTCGATGCCTTCGCGCTGCGCCTGCTGGAACGCATCTGCTTCCGTCAGGGACGCATCGACGACCTGCTGGCGCTGTACGGCAGCGAAAGCGGCCTGCCTCGCCAGCGAGCGGCGTACATGCACTTCATCGCCGGATCGGCCCAGCTTGTGCGCGGGCCCGAGGGAAGTGCCGCTCCCAGCGCCGAGCAGAGGGCAGCAGGACTTGCCCAGCTGCAGAAGGCAACCCAGCTGTGCCCCGACTTTGCACCGGCCTTGCTGCTGCTGTGTGAACACTGGCTGGCCGACGGACGATACGCCGATGCGGCGCGCTTGCTGTTGGCGGCCGCCAGCGTAAAGGACGAAGAGACGCCCCGAGCGCAGACGATCCTGCAGAACAGCTACCGCGACGACGCGGCTCGTCTGTTTTTGACCGCCAATCAGCCGATCGAGGCGGCCCGCGCCCTGCTGAGCCAGTCGGATGCCGTCGCGCACTTGCCGGCCGCCACGCGCTGGCGCTTGGCCGCGCTGGCTCCGCTTGTGGCTTCGGACAGCGCCGTGGCCGAACAAGTCGCGGCGGTGCTGACGATGGAGGCCGAACACAGCACCTTGCGAGCCCGTGTGCCGGCCCTGTGGTACGCCCGCGGCATCCTGCTTTCGGCATCGCAGCCGACGGCACAGACCAGCCTGGGTCCGGTGGAAGACAGCTTCCGCCGCACGCTGCTGGCCGAGCCAGGCCACACCGCTGCTCTTTTGGCCTTGCACTTGCGCGCGCTCAACGCGCCTTCGGATCAGCTGGCCCACAGTCCGCTGGTGCACGTGGTGCTGGACGGCCTGCGCACGCGCATGGAAAAGGCCAGTGGCCGACCCGAAGCGATGCTGTGGGCGCTGCGCTTGGGTGCCGCGCAAGAACTGGACGCGCGCGACGCTGCCAGCGCCTTGATGACCTACAAGCACCTGCGCACGTTCGCCCCGGATCATGCGGCGCTGGTGGGCTTGGAAGACACGCTGTTCGTCACCGCGTGGCGAGCCGGCCACTCTGCCGATTCGCTGGAACACGAGCTGCAAGTCGAACAGGATCCGGACCGCCGTTATGCACTGCTGTTGCTGCTGGGTGAGCAGCTGGAAATCCAAGGACACCCGGCACGAGCCGCCGAGCGCTTCCAGCACGCGCTGGAGTGCCGTCCCGGTCACCCCGTCGCCAAGGCCTGCCTGGTTCGCGCCTATCAGGCCGCCAGCCTGTTTGCCGAACTGGATGCCTTCACCGCGCGTGAGCTGAAAGAAGCGACCGACGTCAATACGCGCGTTGGAGCCTATGAGCGGCAGGCTCGCTTGGCGGTGCAGCGCGGCGACAGCGAAGGGCTGATCGCGGCGTACCGCAGCGTGCTGACCTTCGACACCAACAACCACGCCGCCATGCGCGCGCTCGAGCGGCACTTCATCGCTTCGCAGCAGTGGGGCGAGCTGGTCCATCTTTACGAACAGATGGGCCTGACGGCGACCGACACCGCCTATGGCGTGCACATCCACCTGGATCGCGCGCGCCTGCGCGAGCGCCTGGTGCGCCAAGGTCACGGCGACGCATCGACGCTGGCCAACGAGCTTGAGAACGACTTCCGCTTGGCGCTGTACCGCGATCGTCACTGCCTGCCGGCCCTGCGTTCCCTGCTGGCCGCCGCGCTGGGCAAAAAGGATCCGGTGCAGGTGGCCACGCTGTGCAAGAACGCCGCAGAACAGATGGCTGCGGCTGGCGATCTGCCCGGACACGAACACGGCGATCCGCGATCGGCCGCGGTGTTCCATCTGCATGCGGCAGAGGCCAAGATTCAGGCCGCTCAGCCCACCGAAGAAGTGCTGGAGAGCTATCGCGCCGCGCTGAAGCTGATGCCCGATCTGGTGCCGGCCCTGCGTGGACTTCTGCACTTCGCCATCCAACATCAGGACTTCGCCACGGTGGCTGATGCGGCGGAAGGCATGGCGGCAGCCTTGCACGATGCCGATGAACGCTACCTGCATCACATGCTGGCCGGCGTCGACAGCCAACAGCCGCTGAAGGACACGGCTCGTGCACGTCGCGCCTTCACAGCCGGCCTGCGACTGCTGCCCGATCGCGACGAAGCGTTCGAGCGGCTGCGGGCCTCGTACAACAGCCAGCCAGCATCGCTTGCCACGTCGAAAGCGCTGGCCGATCTGCTGACCGAGCGCCTGCAAAACAGCAACGATCCGCCGGCCCAGAAGAGCAACCTGCGTCTGGAATTGGCGCAGCTGCTTTTGGGTCCGCTGGCCGATCGTCCGCGCGCCCGCGCCGAGCTGGAATTGGCCATTGCTGCGACGCCGGATCATCCCGCTGCGCTGTACGCCCTGGGCAAGATCCTGACCGACGATCGCGAATGGGCACGAGCCGCCGAGCTCTTGGAGCGCTACTGCCAGTCCGAACAGCGGCCGTCGCAGCTTGTGGCCCTGCACCTGCTGTTGGCCGACATGTATCAAGAGCACCTGAGCAACTCGCAGCGCGCCATCATCCACTACACGCGCGTGCTGCAGCTGCAGCCGCAGAACATGCTGGCCTTAAGCAAGGTCGCCGATCTGTTCCTGGCCCAGCAGAAGCTGCAGGGCGTGCTGCCCATCCTGCGTCGCTTGGTCAAGTACACCGACGACAAAGGCAAGCGCATCGCGTACTACCACCGCATCGCCGCGCTGTGCGAGCAAGAAAAAGACACACGCGGGGCGCTGGAAGCGCTGCGCCAGGCCGTCGACTGCGATCCCATGCACCTGCCGGCCATTGGCGAGCTGGCCAAGTTCTACAGCCGACAGTCCGATCTGTCGTCGATGCGCATCCACTTGGATCGCGCTGCGTCGCGCTTCCGACCGATCTTGCGCGAACGACCGCGGGATGCGGCGGCGCTTCATGCCTTGCTGCAGATCTTCATCTGGCGCGGCCAGACCGATTCAGCCCAGGTGACGGCAAGCCTGCTGCACGCGCTGGGGCATGCCCCGACCGCCGACGTGCAGGCCCAGCTGGACAAGCTGCCCGCCCGCAAAGAGCCCAGCAAGAACGGCTTGATCGACAGCGGGGTCGACGACGTGCTGTTCCCATCGCGCGTCGCGCCCGGTTTCCGAGCCCTGTTCCGCCTGCTGGCCGAGCCGCTTTCCAAGCTATACGCCGTCGACAGCAAGAAGCTGGCAACGCTGGGCGTCGATCGCAGGGAACGCCTGCCGCGCAGCGGTCATCCGGTGCGTGATCTGGCGAACAAGCTGGCCGCTGGCTTTGGCATCGAAGACTTCGACCTGTACATCACGGCCGCGCAGCGCACCGATGAAGACGGCAAGAAGGCGCCGATCTGCACGGTAGAGCCGCTGGATCATCCCACGCTGATCCTCAGCAACACTCTGGTCGACGGCACATCCGAGGCCGAGCGCCGCTTCTTGCTGGGCGGTCTGCTGAAGCTGGTGCAGAGCCAGCTAGTGCTGCCGCTGAGCTTGAATGCCTACGATCTGGGCTTGGTGATCGGCTCGCTGGTGCGACTGTACGTGCCCAGCTACACGCCGATCGGCTATGCCGAAAAGCAGATCGCCAACGAGGCCTCGCGCATCAAGCGCGCCATCCCCAGCAAGCTGCAAGGTCAGCTGCTGCCGCACGCCATGGAGTGCTCGTCGGCGGCGCTCGACTTCGAAGGCATCAACGAGCTCTTGACGCTGTCCTGTCACCACGCCGGCTTGGTCCTGACCGGCGACATCGGCAGCGCGCTGTCCATGCTGCGCCGCAAGGGCGCCCGCGGTGAACGCTACGTCGACGACGTGCTGCGCTTCGCCGTCAGCGAAGAGTTCGCCGAGCTACGCCGCATCATCACCGCCTAAGCGTCCGATCCGTCCCTTCGCCAGATCCGTCGCGGTTCGCGTGCGGGCTGCCTGTTACAGCGAGGCAGGCTGCAGCGCGGGCGCGGCGACGTGCCGACGCAAGGCCACGATGTACTGCTCGATTGAGTCCTTGCGCGAGCCCTGCGGCTTGACAGTGCGTGCCTCGGCAAAGCCGGCCCGACAGCGCTTCAGAAGCTTGGGAAAATCCGGCCCCTGGAACAGCTTGCCGACGAAGTGACCACCGGGCACCAGCAGCGCTTCTGCCAGTTCCAGCGCGCGTTCGAACAGCGCTTCCGAGCGCGCCTGATCCATGTGGCGAATGCCCGATGTATCCGGGCCCATGTCCGATAGCACCACGTCGAAGCCGGTCAGCTCACCACGCAGCGCCTCGGGCTGGATGGCAAACACGTCGCCAACCAGGATGCGGCTGTTCGGAATGGTGACGTTCAACGGCTCGCGATCGACGCCAACCAGGACAGCGCTGTCACCTGTCCGCCGCGCCACGTACTGCAGCCAGGAACCCGGGCGACAGCCCAGATCCAAGACCCGCAGTCCGCGACGCGCCGGCGGAAACAGGTGATAGCGCTCGTCGATCTCGAGCAGCTTGTAGACCGAGCGCGCCGCGAAGCGCTCCTTGCGCGCTCGGTCATAGAAGTGATCGTGGCGACCGGCACGATCGCGAAGAGATCCCGCCGATCCCATAGAGACCCGTTACTTCTTCTTGGCTGCGGCAGCCGCGGGCTTCTTGGCGGCGCCCTTTTTGGCCTTGGTCTCTTCGCCCTCGCCGCCCATGCGGACCGGGCCCGTGCGCTTGATGGCGTTGCGCACCGTGACATAGCCGTTCTTGCCACCGGGGACCGAGCCATAGACCAAAAGCAGCCCGGCTTCGTCCTGCACGTCCATCAGCGCCAGGTTCTGCACCGTGCGACGGACATCGCCCATGTGGCCGGTCATGCGCTTGCCCTTGTGGACACGGCCCGGCGTCAAGCGACAGCCGATCGAGCCACCGTGGCGGAAGAATTCGTGCGAGCCGTGGCTGTTCACCGAAGCGGCCATGTGGTGGCGCTTGATGACACCCTGGAAGCCCTTGCCCTTGCTGGTGCCGATGACGTCGACGTAGGTGCCGGCCTTGAAGATCTTCGACAGCGGCACCGCGGCGCCGACTTCGAACTGATCGAGCTGCTTGGCATCGACGCGGATCTCGCGGATCAGGCGCGGCGGCTTGAGGTTCTGCTTGCTGACCACGCCGGTCTCGGCGCGGTTGCACAGGCGCAGCGGCTTTTCGCCGTAGCCCAGGCGGACGGCGGCGTAGCCGTGCTTGTCTGGCGTGCACTTCGAAAGCACCACGCAGCTGCCGGCGTGCACAACGGTGACGCCAACGCGGTTGCCTTCAGCCGTGAAGATCTGGGTCATGCCCAGCTTCTTCCCAATGATGCCCGTACGGAAAACGGTCTTGGCCATGTCGTGTGACTCCTGTTGAAAGCGGAGACGAGGGTGGGTTGCTCGACGAAGCGAGCGCGGTGAGCGGTTCGGGCCAGCGAACATCACCGAAGAAAAGTGAGCACTTATCCTCTCTACCGGGGACCAGAAGTCAAGCGGGAAGTAGGCTGCTCATCGCGCGGCGGGTTCACCGACGCCCAGGGCAGAGGCGGGACGGGGGAGGAATGGCAGGGGGACAGCGGGCGGATGGCGCCAGAATACACAGCCATCAGGTAAGCAACGGGCCGAGCGTATGCCCAGGCATTTTCCGTCGCTGCCAAGGGGCAGATGGGGCAGACCGAGGGTGCTTACTTCAGCTCGAGCACGTCTTCCATGTCGTACAGGCCGGCCGGCTTGCCGGCGACCCAGCGCGCCGCGCGCAGAGCCCCCTGCGCGAAGACCTCGCGCGAGCTGGCGCGGTGCGTAAGCTCGATGCGCTCGCCATTGCCCAGCAGCATCACCGTGTGATCGCCAGCGACGTCGCCACCGCGGACGGACATCACGCCAATCTCGCCAACCGAGCGAGCGCTCATGATGCCCTCGCGCCCGGTGCGAATCGCCGACGGAGCCACGCCAATCTGGCCGCGGCTGGTGTCAATGGCATCGGCCAGAAGCAGCGCAGTTCCAGA
This sequence comes from Polyangia bacterium, assembly GCA_041908565.1. Classification (GTDB taxonomy): domain Bacteria; phylum Myxococcota_A; class Polyangia; order Palsa-1104; family JAEUJZ01; genus JAEUJZ01. The sequence goes on from JAYRFD010000703.1 coordinate 13,608, forward strand.
CGGTGCATCCCGCTTGTGACGATGATGGATCTCGACGATCTCGGCATCGTAGTCCGGCAAGACCGCCGCGGCGCGCCGCAGAAGCCCGATCAGAACATTGATGCCCGGCGACATATTGGCCGAGTGCACGACGGGAATCCGTTCGGACGCGGCGGCAATCGCCGACAGCGCGGCTTGGTGCAGCCCGGTTGTCCCGATGACCAGCGCGACACCCGCTGCGGCCGCTGCGGGAGCCAGGATCGCCGTCGCGGCCGGCGTCGAAAAGTCGATGATCACCTGGCAGATGCGCATCGCGCTGGCGATGTCGCAGCTAGCGCTGACACCCACCGCGCCCAGACCAACCAAAGGACCGATGTCGCGTCCCAGCTGGGCGTTGTTCGTCGGGACCAACGCTGCCACCAGCGCCGCTGACAGATCCATCGGATCGACGGGATCTAGCAGCTCTCGCACGACCATCTGTCCCATGCGGCCCAGCGCGCCGTAGACGCCGACGCGAACCGCTGCGCCAGAGACAGCCGAGACCTCTCCCTTGCCGAAGCTGCTTGCCGAAGGTGCGCTGCTCATGAAATCAGCTCCATCTGTGCCAAGAGCGCCCGCAGCTTCGACTGACCCGCATCGGACATGGCAACCAAGGGCAAGCGAAGTGCAGACGACATGGAACTGCCATACATCATAGCGAGTGCGGCCTTGGTCGGGATCGGGTTCGGCTCACTAAACAGCGCGTCTGCCAAGGGAACAAAGCGGCGGTGCAGTCGCAGGGCAGCCATCGCATCGCCAGCCTGATGCGCCGCCCAGATGTCCGCCGTCAAGCGCGGAGCCACATTGCTGACGACCGACACGGTGCCCCGCGCACCGACACAGTACAGCGGGTAGTTGATGGCGTCCTCGCCGGACAGGATGGTGATGCGGTCGCCCACTTTGCGCAGGATGGTGTCGGTTCGCTGCACGCTGCCCGTCGCTTCTTTCAGAGACACGACTTCCGGCAGATCACACAGACGCGCCACCGTATCGGGCAGAAGATCGCAGCCGGTGCGAGCGGGCACGTTGTACAGCATGATCGGCGCCCCCAGCTTGGCGATGGCCGCGAAGTGCTGGACCAGGCCCTCTTGGGGTGGGCGGTTGTAGTACGGCGTCACGGCCAGAAGCCCCTGCACGCCGACGCGCAGGGCGGCCCTTCCCAGCTCGACGGACTGAGCGGTCGATGGCGATCCGATGCCAGCCAGAACCGGCACGCGACCCGCGGCGGCTTCCACGACGATGCGAATCACGCGCTCTTGCTCAGCCGATGTCATGGTGGCGGCTTCGCCGGTTGTGCCGCAGGCCACCAGGCCCGACACGCCTCCGGCGATCTGCTGTTCGACCAGCATGGCCAGCGCGCGGTCGTCGATTCGCGGCATGGCGTCGCCACTCAGCGCGATGTTGTCGTCGCTGTCGTGGGCCCGCATTGGGGTCACAAGCGCCGTGAACACTCCCTGAAAACCCGCCCGGATTGGCTGCATCGCCGTCTTCTTTCCTCGTACGCTGAAAGCTCTTGTTCGACTGCGGGCTCCACGGCTGCAGAGCCCCGCGGGTCGGAACGTCGGCCCGACCGATCGTCTTCGTCCTGTACGCTACGACAATGTCGTCCTGGGGGGAACAGCCGACAGACGGAATGGCATCCACGCGAGTGCCGCGGAACTCGATAAGATGGTCCGATGCAGACACGTACCGTCGCCCGCACATCCCACCGTAACGCTACGCTGCCGCGGGGGGCTGCCCGCACGAATCGCCCGCAGTCCCAGTTCGCGGTGGCCCCAAACGCGCTGCGACGGCTGGCGCTGTCGGGCCTGGGCCTAAGTGTTGGCCTTCTGGGCTGCATCGAGGTCGGTCCGCACGCGCCGCTTGTGCCCGCGACGTCCGGCACCGCCAGTAGCTGCCGAGCCAGTACGCCCCTGCCCACCGGCCCGCTGTTCACCGACATCACCGATCAGGCCGGCCTGCGCGGCATCACCGGCATTCGCGTGTCGTCCGCCGATCTGAACGGCGATGGCTGGCCCGATCTGGTCGTGCATGGCAGCGGCAACGTGCGCGACACCGCCGCAGCCCCCATGCGGCGCGTGCTGATGAACGTCTACGGTCGCTTTGTCGATCGCACAGAAGCTTCGGGATTTCGTGCTGGACGCGATGGATCCAGCGTCGGCCGCCTGAGCCACGGCGCGATCTTCGGCGACGTCGACAACGATGGCGACATCGACATTCTGTCGACGGCCTATCAGGACGGTTCTGCGAAAGCGCCGGCCGATGGCGATCGCAACGAAGTGTTCCTAAACGATGGCCAGGCGCACTTTTCCTTGGCGACGTTGAGCGATCTGCAAGCGAAGGCGCTGCCGGGTGCCGGAATCAGCTTTCTCGACTTCGATCGCGACGGTGTCCTGGATCTGTTCTTGAGCACTTGGTACGACCCCGATCCCAACAGCATCGAAGGGGCCGGCAACCATCTGTATCGCGGCCTGGGTGGAGGTCGCTTCGCCGACGTCAGCACCCCATCGGGCGTCCTGCGACCTGGCATTGGCTTGGACGAAAGCAAGTACCTGGCCGGTGAAAACCGTCGAGCCGCCTATGGCGCAACGGTCTGCGATGTCGACAACGACGGCTGGCCAGATCTCTTGGTCAGCGCCTACGGCCGTGGCTGGAACGAGATGTGGCGCAACCAAGGCAACGGCACGTTCCGCGAGGTCGGCTTCAAGACGCCGGTCGCCTCGGACGACAACGTCAGCTACAAGACCGACAATCAGTTCTATCTCTGTTACTGCAAGGAACACGCGGGATCGTGCCCAGCCGAGACGCCGCTGCCGCGCATCAACTGTTCGCGCTATGCCTGGACGCCCAACTTCGACGACCAGCCCGCACGCAACGGCGGCAACACCTTCACCACGGCCTGCGGCGACATCGACAACGATGGCGATCTGGATCTGATGCACGCCGAGATCCGGCACTGGCACATCGGGCAGTCCAGCGATCCCTCACAGCTAATTCGCAACGATCTGTCGTCGGGCTTTGGCCTGCACTTCACGCGCCTGGACAACGCGCAGACTGGGCTTGTTCGCCCGATGACCACCGCCAGCTGGAACGAAGGCGACATGGAAGTCGGCTTCTTCGACTTCGACAACGACGGACGCAAAGACATCTATCTGTCGTCGTCTGATTATCCCGACACCTGGGGCACGCTGTTCCACCAGGAAGTCGATGGCAAGTTCACGCCTCTTCTGCAGTCGGGCGTGCGGCACTACCACGCGCATGGCTTCGCGGCTGTCGACATCGATCGCGATGGCGACTTGGATTTGGTGATCGCGACCAGCACGTTCCGCTGCGGTGGCGATCCCAAGTGCCCGGCCACACAAGAAGTGCGCGTGTATCGCAACGACGTCGGGCAGAACAGCAACTGGCTGCAGCTTCGCTTGCGCGGAGCCGCAGGACCGGGTGGCCCAGGTGGATCAAACGTCGCGGCGATCGGTGCGCGCGTGACGGTGCGCACCGGTGGCGTGCGCCAAGTGCAAGAGGTCTCGGGCGGCTATGGCCACTTCGGTCTGCAGCACGACACGGTGCTGCACTTTGGCTTGGGCGCAAGCTGTGCTCCCGACGAAGTCGAGGTGCGCTGGCCAGATGCCAAGGGCAGCGTCGAAGTGTTCCGCGGCCTGCCAGGCAATCGCGGCATCGAGCTTCAGCAAGGCACCGGCACACCGCGCTAGTCCGGCCCGCGATGCGCACGGCCTGCTGCGCCAGTTACCGCTTCTGCTTCGCGTTCGCGTAGCGCTGGATCAACATCACCAGGCTGACGACACCGACGGTGGTTCCGCCCGCAGCCAACAAGACATCGGAGGACAGCGCGAAGGCTCGCAGCCGCGACTGCTGATCCAAAACACTGCTTGGGGCCATGCCTGCAAACGGCGTGCTCTGCAGCGCGCTGGATTCAACCAAGGCGGCTGTGCCCATGGCCGCTCCGCCCACCAGCAGTGCCCCGCCGACGCCAAGCCCAGCCCAGAAATAGGACGGCAGTGCACGTTTCGACGGAGCTCTGTCGTCTGCGCGAGCGAGGTCGCTGGCATTTGCGGCTTGGCGCGGCGGCGACACACTGGCGGTCGGTGGGCTGGTGTTTCCGGCTTGTGGCGCGGTGATTGCCGTCGCTGCAGACGCTCCACTGGGTTCCGCCCCACCGCCCGCTGAAACAGGCGGCGCGCCACTGCCGGTCGTTTCCGATCGATCGACCGGCTTTGTCATGGCTGTTGGTGGGATCGTGCTTGCAGCGGGCGCCGGTTCGCTGCTTGTCGTGCCTTCGCCGCCTGGCTGCGGGGCCGCTGCATCACGCGGGGCACTGACCGCTTGTGGCTCTGGCGCTGCGTTCGGGGACGGAGCTGCAGTGGGGGATGAACCATCGGGCGCCGTAGGTGCTGGCTCTTGCGGTTTCTCGACGGGCGCTGCAGGTGATGACACCGCGCGATCGGCCACGGCTTTTTCCGCCTGCGCCATGTAGTCGTGGACCGTCTGCGTGCGATCCGCCGGCCCCTTTGGTTCTTCGCTAAGGTAGCGGCGGTAGTGCGAAAGCGCCTCGGCCGGACGCCCCAGCTTGTGCAGCGTGCGCCCGATGTTGATCAGCAGCCACGGCACAGGACGACGACGATGCGCCCCCTGATAGGCGGCCAAGGCCGTTGCGAAATCACCGCTTTTCGACAGGCGACGCGCTTCTTCATACAGGCCCACGCAGACGACATCGGCCAAGCAGGCATCTTCGGCAGGGCCTGCCTTGCGGGCTTGCGCAGCGTGCAGCGAACCGACCAGCGCAGCGCCGACGACCCAGGCCGATCTGACGCGATGACTAGTCTTCAAGCTCGATCGTGACATTGCGCGGCTTCTTGCGAGGACTCTCGCGACGGGGCTTGTCAACAGCAGGCGTAGGCGATGGGTCGCGAAGCGCGGGCTCAACGGGCTGGCTGGGTGCTGCCCCGCTGGCGACGGCATCCAGCACGTCATGGCGGACGGCGTCTTGGCCGCGATCCAACTGAATCAGCTTTTCGCCATACCCCGATAGCCGCAGCCGAAGTTCTTCGACACCGGTGCCTGCCGCCACCTCGGCATACCAAGGCGTCGTGCCCAAGACCGACCCGTCCGAGACGCGAACCACCGTGGCCCCAGTCGGCTCTGTATTCACGGACCAGCGCACGAGGACCAAGGCAGCGTCGGCTGGCTTGGC
>JAYRFD010000704.1:0-7193 GCA_041908565.1 Polyangia bacterium
ACGGCGCGACGGTGGCGGAGCTGGCGACAAGGCCCGCCTGGGTGTCTGGTTTCGTCCCGCCGGCAAGGGAGGCATTCAGGATCTGGCCGCGCTGCGCACGCACTATCAGGTGAAGCTGCAGCAGCAGGGGCGCGGCTGTCGCATTCACAGCTGTGCTCCGCCCGTCGGCAGCTTCTTCCTGTTTTGGGAGACGACCGCCCCGCTGCCCGAAGGCGTCGTATCGCACTGGGTCGAGATGGTAGAGGAGCTGTCCGGTCTGTGCTTTGATACCGACGCGCTCGACGCGTTCCTAAATGAATCGGCCTGACGGAGCCCTGCCATGAAAGCATCCCCCCGTGCTGAAAGCCGGCTGCCCAGCGGTGCACAGACCCACGCTGGCCACGCCTCCCACGTTTCTTCCGCTGATCGCTGGCACTGGCCGGTGAACCGCCGCATGGCGCGCTGGGGCGGGGTGCTGCTGGTCTGTGCGATGGCAGGTCTAGGCTGCACGCCCGACGGCAACAACGGCATGGCGGACATGACGCCGCCCCCCGATCCCCAGCTGCGCTTCGCCCACTTTCTGGTCGACATCCCGGCCTTCGATGTCTGCATCAAAGGTCCCGGCGACACCGACTTCACGGGGCCGCTGATTCGCACAGCGCTGCAGCGCAACGGCGGCGTGCCGTATGGCTATGCCACAGGCTATGTGCAGCTGAAGCCGGTCTCGTATCAAGCGCACGTGGTATCGGGTCTGGCCACGGGCTGCAGTGGCCCATCGCTGGGCGGCGTACCGGATATGAACTTCACGCCACTCGTCGCTGGCAAGCACTACACCCTGGCGGCCATCGGCAATCCGCTGGTGACGTTCAAGCTGCCCGCCGTGACCCTGCTGGAAGACGACATCACGCCGCAGAATGGACAAGCGCGACTGCGCTTCGTACACGGCGCCGATGGTCAAGGTTCCTTGGAACTGGGCGGCGGCAGCAGCGGCACGTACAGCAAGCTGTCGACCGCTGACTATTCCAAGGCCGGCGATACCGGCAGTGGTACCTATGCGACGGTGCCCCCGGTCGCCAACGGCACGTACAGCGTGCGCACCGCGGGATCTGGCGGCGACCTGTTCAGCCTGATGAACAAGGTCACCTTGGCTGCCGGGTCGGTGTACACAGCGACGGTGATGGGCCAGGCAGGCAGCGGCACATCGCCTTTGGCGATCTCGCTGTGCAACGACACTGCAGCCGCCATGAGCGGCCTTGCCCCCTGCAACGAGCTCCGCTGATTCTGCGATCTTGCATCGCACGACCGCGCCGTCCAAAAGTCCCCTTCGCACGCCCCCGATCGACGCAGCGTACGGCGCGCGGCACCCAGCCCAGGCGCTGCGATCGCCGCTTTCAGGCACGCGATTCGCTTACGACAGCACTGCATCCCGCAAGAGCCCGTCGAGGAGCGTGACATCGCGGTCACCTGCCCCCGACAAGCGCGCTTCGACTGCTTGCAGGCGCTGCTGTTCATCGAACAGAAACGCGCGCAGTGGATCCGGCAGCGTGATCTGTTCCCCTTCTAGCGCCGTCCGCTTCTGTTCCAGGATCGCGTCGATCTGCGTGCGCAGCGACTGCGGCAACGGGTCGGCGGCGTACAGCGGTGCGAAGTCGGTCGGCGGCATGGCGTGCGTGCGCTCGATGAAGCGAGCCGAAAGCAGCGGACGCAGAACGTAGAAGAACTTCTTGATGCGCAGTCGATCGCCAGTCAGGTGCTCGGCTGCCGTCCCCCGCGCGCTGCTTAGATAGTGATGCATGGCCTTGCGCGGGTTGAAGAACGACGGCACAAGGGCGCGCAGTCGATCCGCAAACGGCGTGCTGCGATAGACGATGGGGCTGCCCAGCCACTCGTTTAAGGCCAGGTTGCAGCTGGCGAATAGCTGCAGGGTCTTGCGTAGCTCCCAACCTGAAAGGTCCAGCGCATTGGGCAGCATCGCTTCGTGCGTGTCGCGCCCTGGCTCGACGGTCAGATACCACGGAAGCGGCTGAACATAGACAAAGCGCACGTCGTAGTCGCTGTCGGGCGATGGGAATCCCCACGCTCGGCTGCCCGACTCGCAGGCGTACAGCACGCGCAGACCTGCACGTGCTTCCAGTTCACGCAGCGCCGAAGAGATCTCGTTGGCTGTCAGCATGACTTCCTCAACGCGTGCCTTCAAAGCAGGCGGTGGCTTCGCACAAAAGCGCATCGACGGCCGCCGCGTCGGGCTGGGCTGGCAGCGCGGAACGGTCGCGCAGATCCGCCATGGCCTGCACGCGCTCTTCAGCCTGAGCAATCAGCGAATCGTAGCTGTGTGCCCCCGACAAGATGCTGCGCAGAAAGGCCAAGGGCTCGCCGCTGACTCGCACCAGTGGCTCGCCGTGCCGCAGGATCCACTCACCGGACAGCAGCAAGCGGAAGGTGTGCATCATGTTCTTCGCGTCGTAGTCACGCTCGCCCCGCTCTTGCGTGGTCCAGCGCGCCTCGTTGCGGGCGGCTCGCCACTGCCAGTAGTTTTTGTGATCGCGCAGCGCGTGTTCGTGTGCCGTGCGGTTGTAGATCAGCAGGCCGACACAGCGCGTGGCTTCATCCGAAAACGGAATCGACGAGCAGACGATCTGCCCGCCCTCGCCGCGAAAGACGCCCAGCGCATCGCGCCCGCGCGCATCGGTCACCCCGTCTTCAGCGATCGCTGCGGCTGCGCGGTTTCCATCCTGCGACAGACCCGGCGGGCCGTACTGATACAGGCGATAGACATCGGGCGTGTGTTCCAGCGCGGCCACGCGACAGCTGTGCAGATCGATGCCAGACTGCAGAAGTGGCACGGGACGATACGGCGTCGCGCTGTCCCGCCGCGGCACCACCCAGCAGAACGACTCGCGCTGTGGTGGATCGCGGGGCTGCGGGTTGTTGACCCACTTGTTGCGACCGCGGGCCCGCGCGATCTGCGCCGCTGCGTATTCGACGTGCGAGTCATACGCGCGACGCGTCACAAACAGCCCCCGCGCCTGCATGATGTGCTGCATTGCCGGCTGACAGCGAAGGATGCAGTCAGCGGGCATGTACAGAAGCTCCAAGATCGACGGGTTGGCGTTGCTTGCTAGCTCGATGAAGCGGCGCAGCGAATAGAAGATCGTGTTGTTGCGATCATCGGCCAGCTGACGTGGGGCTTCGCGTAGCTCCAGATATCGCGCAGCCGGCAGGGCAAAGACGCCGCGGATGTCGCGATCGCTGCCTTCGTGCGCGGTGCCATAGGCGTGACTGCCGGCCACCGTTTCGTAGATCACGGCGGGGCCACCTTCCTGCAGCAGATCATCCAGCGTTTCAAAGCGAGGGGACGGATTCACAGAACAGATCCTGCGCTAGCTGTTGCAGCAAACGGAACTACAAGATGATCTCGGGATCCTGCGAATACAGACGCTCGACGCAGGCTGTCCGGCGCTCGATGACGGCGCGCTGGTTGATGTAGCCCTTGTCGGTGATCTCGTTTTCGTCGATTGAAGGCGGCTCGGTCATGATCAGCAAGCGACGTGGATGCGTTGAGCTTCCACCCTGGTCCGCCAAGCTGCGCAGCGCCAGCGATAGACGCGCCCGACGCTCGGCTGGCGGCAGGTCGTTGGCAAGCGGCGACAGGAAGACCAGCGCGCCGATCTCGTCGCGATCATGTCCCGTGATCACGGCATCTTGAATCAGCGGATCGGCCGCAGCGACCAGCTTGACGCGCAGCGCACCAACGTGAACCCAGGTGCCGGTCGTCAGCTTGAAGTCTTCGGCCACGCGACCATCGAAGACCAAGCCACGCGCGGGATCGTCGGGGTCTGCCAGCTTGACGGCATCGCCGATGCGATAGAAGCCTTCTTCATCAAAGGCGGCGGCCGTCAGATCATCGCGTCGATAGTAGCCAGGCGTGACATGCGGACCGCGCACGCGCACTTCCTGCTTGCTGGCATTTTGCACCAGCTTTAGTTCGCAGCCGGGCACCGGCAGGCCGATGATGCCGGCGCGCGGAATGGGGAAGTGCACGGACGTCGCAAGCGGCGAAGTCTCCGTGGATCCCCAGGCCGATAGCATCGCCACATCCTCGCGGCCTTCTGCGCGCGCCAAGGCATGCAGGCGATCCCACAGGCTCTGCGGCAGCGCGGCCGCGGCATAGAAGATCACAGCGAGCCTGCTGAAGAAGCGCGCCCGCAGCGCAGCGTCGCGTTCCAGAAACGGCAGCAGCAGATCGAAGCCGCGCGGCACGTTGAAGTAAAGGGTCGGCGCGATCTCGCTGAGGTTCCGGGCGGTGATATCGACAAGGCCCGGCATCGGCTTGCCCGCATCGATGTACAGCGTGCCGCCGTTGCGCAAGATCAGGTTGAAGTTGTGGTTGCCGCCGAAGGTGTGATTCCACGGCAGCCAGTCGACCACCAGCGGCGGATTTTCGTCGAGAAACGGCCAGACCTGGGCCAGCATCTGCTGGTTCGCGCACAGCATGCCGTGCGTGTTGATGACGCCCTTGGGCATGCCGGTCGATCCGGACGTAAACAGGATCTTCGCGACGGTCTGGGCATGCACCTGTGCAAACGCGCGATCGACCGCTGTGCTGGCTTGCGTCGCCCACAGAGTCGAAAGATCGATCGAATGCGCGCCCAGCGCGTGCAGAGCCGGAGCAAACTTCGTGGCATCGGCGGTCCACAACAGCCCAGGCTGGATCAGATCGACGATGTACTTGAGCTTCCCGAAGTCTTTCGACATCAAAGAATACGCGGGCGAGATCGGCACCACCGGCACACCAACGTGCAGCGCGGCCAGCGACAGCAGCGCGTGGTCGACGCTGTTGTCGGAAAGGATCGAAAGCGGCTTGGCCTCCCCCACCCCGCCGCCAAGACCGCGATCCAAAAGCCCCTGCCCGATCGAGCGCACGGCAGCGTAGGCCTGCGCGTACGAAACACTGCGCCAGCCGCCCTCTTGACGTTCTGCCAGGAAGATTCGATCCGCAGCGCGATTCGCCCAGTGCACCAGCCATTCGGTGACACAGCGTGCGTAGGGCGCAAGCGGCTGCGGCGATCGCAGGATCTGGGTGCCATCAGATCGCTGAACGCGTTCGACCAGCGGGTCGGCGAACATTCGCGGGGTGCGCATGCTCGGCATTCTATCGACCTTCGTGTGGGCTGTGCGCGCGACGGAGCGGTGGGATGTTGCGCCGACCGCGTGGGGCGGCGGGCTACAGGCGCTCGTCGGCGTCGAATTCAGCCGTGTACTTGCTCAGGTCGATGCCCTGCTCTTCCAGCGGCTTGCGCACGCGATAGCGCGTGACCTTGGCGCTAGACAAGATGAACGATCGAATGACCTGCTCGCGCGTGACCGTGCGCGTCGACTCGGCCAGGTACTCGGCGTTCTTCGATACGCGCCAGCGAACCAGCGCGCGAAACAGCGCCGGCACGCTCTTCAGCAAGACCTTCAGCAGATCTTCAGCGTCGGGTCGCCACGACAGCTCTTTGGGTAGCTCTGGCGTGTAGCCGTACTCGTCTTCGGTCAGCTCACGCCACAGCACAAGGGTGTGCCCGTCGGCATCCGCCAGCTGAGAGAACAGCTCTTGCTCTTCCGTGCGCATCGGTTCATAGCGCACGCGCAGGCCGGCTTCGGCAAGCTGCTTGGTCGCGCCTTCGACATCGTTCACTTGCAAGCGCAGCGTCACCGGATGTTCGACGTGTCGCGTCTTGATCAGGCGCAGCATGCAGGTGCCGGTGTCGATGTCGACATAGCCTTCGCCACGTCGCTTGACCCAGAACGGCAGGCGCTTGGTGAACAGCTCTTCGCTGCTTTCCAAGCTGGTGACCGGCACATCGATGTGACTTAACCCCAGGATTCCCATGGTGATCGCAGAGCCTCGCCGATCAGCGTATCAACAACTGCATCGGATCGGCGTGCGATCTGCGGGACTTAGCGCAGCTTAAGGCCGGCAGCTTCTTGTTCGGGGCTGAGACCAGCGCGGACCTTGGCTTGCCGTTCAGCGGGCAGGGTCTGCCACCAGGCCAAGGTGTCGGCGACGGTGGTAGCCAGCGGACGAAACGTCAGCCCGGTCTTGATGGCGCGGGCGTGACTGACCTGGGCCATGCCGATCTCGCTGGGTGGGATCCAGATCGGCACGTGATCGATGACACCGGCCTGCTTCAGCTTGTCGGCGGCGATCCACACAAAGCGAGCATCCGACTTGGTGACGCGCTTGCTCGTTTCCAGAAGCTCGCCCATGGTCAGCCGCTTTTCCGGGCCGACCAAGTTGAAGACACCGCTGGTCTGTGCGATCGCCTGCGACACCATCCAGCCCCCCAGATCGCGCACGTCGATCACCTGGATCGGATCGTTGGCGGTGCCGGGAGCCAGCATCTCGCCGCCGCGGCGCACACGCAGTGGCCACGATGTGAAGCGATCGGTGGGATCGCGCGGACCGACGATGTAGCCGGGTCGAACGATCAGCGCGTGCCCCGGAAAGGCAGCCTGCGCAGCCTGTTCGCACAGAACTTTCAGACCGCCGTAGGAACCTTCGGTGATCTTTTCCACCGTCGGGTCAGCCAGCGTGGCCAGCTCTGAATCTTCGTGCAGCGGCTTGCTCATATCTTTGTATGCCGAGACCGAAGACACGAACACGTACGACTTCACGCGCCCCTTCAAAGCCGCCGCCATGTTGCGAATCTGCCGCGGGTAATAGCCCGAGGTATCGATCACCGCATCGAAGCTGTGGTCTTTGAACAGCGCGGTCAGCGTGGCGACATCGGCATTTCGATCGCCGTGGATTTTTTCGATGTCCGGGAACAGCCCGGGGTTGGTCTTGCCACGGTTGAACAGCGTCAGCTTGGCGCCGCGGCGCTGCGCTTCTTCAACGAAGGCCGGGCCGACAAAGCTGGTGCCGCCAATAATCAGGAAGTGCTTGCCGGCTCCGCTGCTGGATCCAGTGCTGGCGGCGGCGTTCGCGAACGCGGCGTGGCTGCGCGCCGACCCCAGCGACACGGAAAGCGCCGCACCGGCCGAGGACAGAAGAAAGCTTCGACGGGATGACATGAGGGCTCCTTTGGATCGATTGCGTCGATTACATCAAGGGCGAACGTTGCATGTGTCGCAGGACAGCAGAGGACCACCGTGCGCTTGCGGTGCGCTTATCGTATGGACGGGCGCAGCACATGCGTCGCCGCGCGCAGCGGAGCATCCAGCCGCAG
>JAYRFD010000705.1:0-8554 GCA_041908565.1 Polyangia bacterium
CGCGAAGGCGGACGCAGGGGCAAAAGAGGTCACCGTTGTCACCAAAGACAAGACGGACCTGCGTGCCGAGAGTAACGATCTTGCGAAGGTCCTAAAGCACCTCAAGAAGAAGGACAAGCTGGACTATGTGGGCCGGTCCGCGGATGGCAAGTGGATCCAAGTCCGCAAAGGCAAGGTCGAGGGCTGGGTGGCGGCGGACGTGCTCGATGGAGTGCCGGCTGCCGAACTGACCATGGCTCCCGTTGGTGCAGGTGGCGACAAGCCGGCCCAGGACACCAAGGCCGCGGCGCCGGACGGTAAGGCGGGCGCCGGCGATGCCAAGACTGGCACGGGTGATGGCAAGACGGTTGCTGCCAAGCCTGCTGAAAAAACGCCTGAGCCTGCCGCGACGCCTGCACAGGCTACACCGACGCCAACACCTGCCCCGGCAGAGCCGGCTACTCCTGCGGTCGCCGCCAGCGATCCGAAGTCGACCACGGACGTCCCGCAGGAGCCAGCAGCACCGAGCGTCCCCCGTGAAGGGCTGCGCGGTTTCTCGCTGAGCATCGGCGGTGGCGCGGCGCTTCTGAACTCCGGCATGCGCGGGACGACCAGCTCAGGCCTGGTCCCCGAGCTCTACAACTACCACGTCGATACCTTGCCGGGCCTGTCGCTGCAGGCTCGGGTCGGGTACACGTTTGGTTGGAAGTGGCTGCGAGTTGGGGTCGACGCTGGCTACCGCTTCGCCGGCGGTAGCACCATCGTGATCCAGCTGCCCGATCGCGACTCGATCCCAGGCCAGGGACAAGGTGGTTCCGCAACGAGCGTGCCGCTGCATACCGCGCGGCAAGAGCTTGCGGTCACGACCCACGACGCCGACGCTGGCCTAAGCTTCGGAGCGTACTTCCGACTGCCCAAGCGGCTTGAAATGTCGGTTCGTGCACGCGGCGGCCTGCAGGTGTTGGGCTTTGTCCCCGACTTCAATGCGGTCACGTCCTTGCCCCAAGAAATCTTCTACGGTCCCTCGGTCGGCGGCATCATCGACTTCCAGACGCAGTCTGTGCCCGGCGTCGGCGTCCGCTTGGACGGTGGCTACATCCCGTATGCCCTGCGACTGGAAAACGCCGGCCTTCGCGATGCCGATCACAAGCAGTCCACCGGTTTCTACGTCGGCGCTGGCGTGTCGGGTCGCATTCTGCCGGGCTTTGAAGTCGAGCTGACCTATCGCTTGCTCTCGACGACCACCACGTACTTGGAGGGCAGTGTCCCCGAGCGCTTGGCCCGCGATCGCGATCCGGAAGTGCAGCGACTCGCGAAGAGCGGCATGGAGACCCTGACAAGCGGTCAGCGCGAGACTGGGCAGCACTCAATCAACCTTAACTTGGTGTTCTTCCGACGGTAAACACCGCTTCGGACCACGCCAACGCTCTGCGTAACCCATCACCTAGGAATAACAAGATGGCCCTTAGCAGAAGAGACCTACTGTGCAAATCGGCCGCCGGAAGCGCGAGCTTTGCGGCGGCTGGACTGATGGCGAACTGTGGTCCCAACGAGCCGATGAACGTGGCCCCACCGATGGAAGTTCCGGCCACCATCGACACCAATGCGTCGTCGCCGACCTATGGGATGGTCACGATATCTCTGACGCAGCACAGCTTCTTGACCCGCACGGGCGCAGCCGTCCTGTTGCGCTACAACGTGCCGGGCTCGCTGCCGTTTACGGTTCCCTCCAGCGGGCTCTTGCTGGCGCACCGTGGCAGCGCCACGGATCAGCCCGAGTGGATCGCGGTCAGCGCCGTCTGCACGCACGCCGCCTGCTTCGTCAACTATGACGAGGTTGCGAAGAACATCGCCTGTCCGTGCCACGACGGTCGCTATGCGGCCAAGACCGAAGGAGCCCGCTGTCTGGGCGATGTCATGTCGGGACCGCAGCCATCGCCCTTGGCTGCCTATACCGTCAAGGTCGACACGGCAAAGCAGATCATTTCCATCGATCTGCGGACGCCGCCCGCCTGCGGTACTGGGCCGACGGTGAAGTGGCAGGCCAAGGTGGTGAACAACCAGATCGAATTCCCGTTTGCCGCCGATCCCGAGGTTGCCGCCCTTCAGACGGTGGGCGGTCAGTGGCACGGCGGGGTCGTTGGCTTGGGCGATAGCCTGGTCATTGCGCGGGTCGATCAAAACACCGTCGTGGCGCAGAGCACGATCTGCACCCACTCCGGCTGTGTGACGCAGTACCAGACCGGCCCCAAGAACTTCCGCTGCCCATGTCACGGCTCGGTCTTCGGCTTGGACGGCAAAGTCGTCGCTGGGCCCGCCGGCCGGGCTGTGAAGGTCTATCCAGCGACGCTGAGCGCCGACAAGATCACCCTCACCGTCGTCTAGTTCGTCCTTGTTCGTCTATTCGGCAGGGTCCCCCCGCGGGGCCTTGTCTCCGCAGCGCCAAGCCTTTCATTCTTCCGTCCCCACGCAGCGCGTCTAGGTCGCTACGACCTCCGCTGGCCAAACAGCCAGGGGCGCAGGTCGGGGTGCGCAAAGGCGACATTCCAGGCATCGTGCTCGACGTCGGGAAGCTCGGTGTAGCGTGGCGTGGCCCCCAGGTCACGCAATGCGCGAATCATCTGCCGCGATCGCTCGACCGACACCACCGCATCGCGGGCCCCGTGAAATGCCCACAGTGGCAGGCTGGCCATGCCCGGCGCCTGCAGTGGATCGCCGCCGCCGCAGATCGGCACCGCTGCCGCAAAGCGCTGCGGTGTTCGACTGATCAGGTCCCAGGTCCCGTAGCCCCCCATCGACAGGCCGACCACGTACACGCGCGTCGCATCCACGGGAAGGTTGGCCGCAAGCTCGGAAAGCAGGCTCTGCACCGCCGCCAGCGGTCGCGACGGCTCGGCGGGAATGCGGTGGCTGGGGGCGGACCAGTCGACTTCGACCCAGCGCGCCGTCGTCGGGCACTGCGGCAGCACAAAGATGCACGGATAGCGACGGCGGGCGTCCTCGCCCCCCAGCCACTCACCAGCGCCGTTGCCAAGCTGCGACACGTTGTCATCCCCGCGCTCGCCGGCTCCATGCAGGAGCAGGACCAAGGGCAGCGGGGTCGGCGTTATGTCGGGCTGCAGCAGGCGATAGGGCAGCGACGTGCCGTCGGCGCTGCGATGCACCTGAGCGGCAAAGCGATTCACCAGGGCTGGGTCGGGACTGGCCATGGATCGACGATACACGCGCAGCCGGCGCGGCTGGGAGCGAAGCGATCTAGTAGCGCGCAGCCAGCGTCGCGTAGATCGATCGCCCCGGCAGCGGATAGTCGTACAGATCGGACAGCGGCACCGCCCGCACCTCAGATGCCGAAAGCGGCAGCGCGATGTCGACGCTGCGGGTGTCAGCCAGGTTGCGCACCTCAAGACCCAGGCTCAGGCGGGCCCGGCTGTACGGCCCGGCCTGCAGGGACAGCGCGTGCAGCACGCGGTCTGGGCGCTGCCGACCGTTGGCCGGGTCCAAAAAGATCGCCGATCGATAGTCCAGGTCATACGCCAGGCGCCACAAGCGATAGTTCGCTTCCAGGCGCAGGAACAGCGTGTGCGCCGGGCGCCCGGGCAGGACGTTGCCGCCTCGACCGGGGACCTCTGTCGCGTCGCGCGCCAGCAGCAGCGAGTAGTTCAGCTGCAGCCGCAGCCGATCGGCCAGGCTGACGCGTAGCTCGGCTTCCGACCCGGCGGCGATCGCCTGCCCGACGTTGCGCGCGCGCAGCGTCGCGCCGTCGCGGATCAGGTCGATCAGGTCATCGATCTGGCGAGCAAAGCCGTGCGCTTCCACTTCCAGCGACAGCCATGGCAGCGGCAGCAGCGCCAGGTGACTGCCCAGCTCGAACACCCAGGCGGTCTCGGGGCGCAGATCCAGGTTGGCACGAAAGAAGGCGCGGTCGCCGAATAGCTCCAGAAACGTCGGCACGCGTGCGAAACGACCGCCCCCCAGCCGCAGCAGCCAGCCCCGTCGAATCTGCCAGCGAGCCGCAAGGCGCGGTGCCGCGAACAGCGCATTGCCGTCCAGCGTCTGATCCGTGCCTGGCGTTCCTGACAGCGGCTGCAGGCTGCTGCGCGCCGCCAGCACGTGAAGCGCCGGCTGTACCAGCAGCGCATCGTCGAACAGTCGCAGGTCGCCGCCGGCTGAAAGCTGCAGTCGCAGGCGCTGGCTTTCCGTCGGCTCGGCTCCGGCGCAGCTGGTTCGCGGAGCCGGGCACAGATCAGAGCTGCGAAAGCGCTCGACTCGTCCGTCGACCTGCAGAGTCCAGGTGCGCACCGGAAGCTGCCGAGCGTTTCGCGTCCGACTGGCCAGGCTTACGACCGATCGGAAGCCCACTTGCGCGCTCAGCTGTTCGTAACGGGCCGCTGGCACGATCCCCAGGTCTTGCAGGGCAGAGCCTTCCAACAGCACGTGCGCATCCACGCCAACCCGCAGCCGACCCTCGCTAAGCAGTCGGTAGCCCCCGGCGGAGGCCAGCGCTCGTCCCACCTGCAGCCGCGGCTGCCCGGGCTGCGCCGACGCCTGACCAATCCCCGCCACGCCCTGCGACTTCAGCAGGCCATGGGTCGCGACGAAAAAGCCACCCCGCGGGCCGTCGTGTCCGATCCGCACATCGACGTTCAGCTGATCGAAGTCGTCGTTTCTGCGGACGAGCTCGACCAAGCGACCTGAATACAGAAGTCCGCCATCGCTCAGGTAGGGGAAGTCGCCGGTGGCCCCTTGATAGCTAATGGTTGCCGTCGTGCGCAGACCGTCCGCGCCCTCGCCCGAGACTCCTGCCGCCGCCTTGCGCAGCCCAAACGAGCCGGTGCCCAGCACGCCCCAGAACGACGGCGCCCCGCGCCCCTTGCGCGTGATCAGGTTGATCGCTCCGCCGATCGCGTCGATCCCGACGGAAAGCGGCGGCAGGCTGCGGTACACCTCGACCCGCTCCAGGCCGTCGATCGGCAGCTGCGACAGATCGATCGCCGACTGTCCGCCGCGCTGCAGCGGCACTCCATCGATCAAGATCGCGACCTGCGACGCATCGGCGCCGCGCAAGAGCGCTCCACTCCACTGCCCCAGCCCACCCGCCGAACGCACCTGCAGTCCGGGCTGGCCGACCAGCGCCTCGGCCAGCGACGTCTTGCCGGCACTTGGCGCGCCGCGTTCACCCGGCAGACCCAGGTCAACCCGCGAGACGGCCGCCGTGTCATCGGGCGTCACCGCGCCGCGCACCGTCGTCGCAAACCCTTGCGCCCAAGCCGACCGTGGCACCGCCAGCAGTAGCAGCGCGGCGCACACCCCTCGGCTTTGGACTCGACCGCCGGCTCGGTTCACAGGCGGCCTCGACGCGCGGTTAGTCCTGGTAGTCGGGGCGCGTGTCCAGCCCGTACTTGCGCAGAAGCTCGCGCAGGTGCTTGCGGTCGATCTGCGCTTCGCGAGCCGCGGCCGACAGGTTCATGCGGTGCCGCTTCATCAGGTCGATGATGTACTCGCGCTCAAACTGCTCGACCAGCTGACCCTTGGCTTCTTTGAACGGCAGGCTGGTGCGGAATCCGACGTGCGCCGCGTGCTGCAGCTGATCGCCCAGCGCATCTTCGATCAGCAGCGAGTCACCTTTGGATAGCACGCAGGCCCGCTCGATGACGTTGCGTAGCTCGCGCACATTGCCCGGCCAGCCATAGCTGCGCAGCCGAGCCAGCTCCGTCGGCGGGATGCCCATCTTGCGACCGGCGGAAAACTGCCGCACGAAGTGATCAGCCAGCACGTCGATGTCGCGACCCCGTTCCCGCAGGGCGGGCAGGTGCACGCGAATGACGGCCAGGCGATAAAACAGGTCTTCGCGGAAGCTACGGCGCGCCACTTCTTCGCGCAGGTCGCGGTTGGTGGCGGCGATCACGCGCACGTCGACCTGTTCATAGGCGTTGGCGCCGACCCGACGGACCGCCCGCTTGTCCAGCGCGCGCAGCAGGGCCGGCTGCAGGTCCAAGGCCAGCTCGCCGATCTCGTCAAGAAAGATGGTGCCGCCGTTGGCTTCGGCAAAGGCGCCGCGGCGATCGGCGATCGCTCCGGTGAAGGCCCCTTTGACGTGGCCAAACAGCGTCGACTCGATCAGCTCGCGCGGGACGGCGCCGCAGTCGAAGACGACAAACGGCCCGTTGGCGCGTCGCGAGTGGCGGTGGATCTCTTCGGCGATCAGCTCTTTGCCGGTGCCGGTCTCGCCTTCGATTAGCACCGTGGTGTCGCTCTGCGCGATGTCGCGCAGCAGGCCGAACAGGCGGCGCATCTTGGGATCGTGGCCGATCAGCTCGCCGAAGCTGCCTTCGCTGCACTCTTCGGGTTCAAGCGCTTCTTCGCGCGGCACGAACTTCAGGACCGTCTTGCCCAGCGTCACTTCGGCGCCGTGGCCGATCGCGATCTCTTTGAAGCGCGATCCGTGGGTGAAGCTGCCGTTGGTCGAGTCCAGATCGCGAACGATAACCTGTCCGTCTTCCAGTTCCACCGTGCAGTGGCGTCGCGACACCGTGCGATCCGACAGCACCAAGTCCGCGCCCGGAGCCGAGCCGATCGTGATCTGCCGCTGACCGCTGTCCAGCACGACCTGCTCGCCGCGATCGGCGCCCGTCAGGACCACAAACACACCGCCTGGGCGCTGTCGCGTGAAGGCCGCCGGACTTTCGATCAGGCTGGTGGCGTTCGGATCACGCGTCTTCGTTGCAGGCGCAAGGTGCGTTGCGCCTGATTTTTCCGCCTCTGCCTCCGCCTCGACCCGGTGACCCATAGCAGCGGGCATCTTATTGACAGTTGTTTCGGCACGCAAGCCATCGACTTCACAGGCGTGCTTGCGGCCGCGGCGGTTCGGCCGCTGGCTGCTCACGCCGGGGGCTGCGGCCCATGGGCTCACGCGCGGGCCAGCCCGATGCTGGCCACCTGCTCCTGCGAACCATGTCGGCTGTCCTTGGAACCCACGAATCGGTTCTGTCGGACCAACTGCCCGGTCGCTCCGACCCGCCCGTTTGTCCGCGGGGCAAACGTCTTTGTCCCGCGAACAAACGCGGTTGTCCTAAGGATCAAGCGCGGTTGTTTCAGGGACAAACGCTTTTGTCCCAGTGATCAAGCGCGGTTGTTTCAGGGACAAACGCTTTTGTCCCAGTGATCAAGCGCGGCTGTTTCAGGGACAAACGCTTTTGTCCCAGTGATCAAGCGCGGCTGTTTCGCGAACAAACGCGCTTGTCTGCGCCTGCCGGCACCCGCGTCTGCGGGGCAGACGCCCTTGCCTGAATGGACAATCACACGCGCCTGCGAGGCCAGCGCCCCGACGCTGTGTACGCAGGGGCCGACCGCGCCAAACGTTCGCTCCGTCTTGCATTCCGCGAGCCTTCGAACCGGCGCTCGCCGCATGGCATGTATCGTGCGGATTCGTTTGCCCGCCCGGCAGCAGGGCTCGCAGTTCGCAGCCGAACGAACCGTCCCTGCCGGCAGCGATGTCTGCGCTCATGGCCCGCGCGTTCGTTGCACAGGCCGCCAGGCTGCGGCCTGCCTGCGCCTGCGCTGGCGGTTATTCCGTCTCCGCTCATCGGTGCGATCGTCCAGGCGGGGCGGCCATTCGACAGCTGTTGCTTCGCCGGCGCGGGGCGATACACTGCCGCCGGCGGAATCCGCCTTCCCATGTCCAATTCGACTGAACCGTCTGGCTCTTCTGGATCTTCTTTCGACCGCTCGGACAGCGCCCCATCCGGCGAGAGCGATGCTCTGCCCGGGCGAGCCCATCGCCATCGCTTTGAAGGGCCGTTCTTTCGACGCCTGATGCTGGGCGGCATCCGTCACATCCCGCCCCGGATCAAGCAGCTGTCGATGCCGCTGTGGGCCGGCATCTTCTATTCGCTGCTGCCGGCGGCCCGTCACGCAGTGCAAGGCAACTTGGCGCACGCGCTGGGGCTGGGGGGCGGCGGCCTGCGCGATCGGCTGCTGCTGCGCAAGCGCAGCTTCGAGCTGTTCCTGAACTACTCGCAGATGCTGTCCGACAGCTATTCGTTGCTGATGGGCATGCCGCTGCCCTATGGACGGACGACGCTGGGCCTGGAAAACATGCTGGGGGCGGTGCGCGGCGGCAAGGGCGTAATCGCGGCGACCGGGCACCTGGGCATGTGGCAGGCGGCACCCAGCCTGCTTCAGCTACGCGGTCTGGGTCGCTTCTGCCTGGCGATGGCAGAGGAACCAAACCGTCGCGTCCAGGACTTCGAAAAGCAGTTCCGCGACCGCTTCGAGATCATCTATACGACCGAGTCTCCGTTCGCTAGCCTGCAGCTGGCCAAGGTGCTGCGCGAAGGGGCGATCCTGGGCATGCAGATCGATCGCAACATCGGTGGCCAGTCGGTCGAGCTGCCGTTCTGCGAAGCGAAGGTGGCGTTCCCGCTGGGGCCGGCCATGCTGGCGCGCGTGACCATGTCGGCGCATGCGCTCGCGATGGCCGACGTTCTGTCGCCGGAGCGGACCCAGGCCTTCTACGGGTCGGATGTGTTTGTCGTGACGATGCGCCAGCTTTCGACGCGGCACTCGCGGGCGTTCC
>JAYRFD010000706.1:0-1602 GCA_041908565.1 Polyangia bacterium
CGCGCTTGCAGGTTGGAAAAGCCGATCAAGCTGGCCGATGCTCCGACGGTGGGCTGCATCGCGCGCGACTGCTGGCGCGCATCATCGGGGCTGCGCAGCGGCGAACGGCTGGTCCCATCCAGCACATACAGCGAGGGATCGATCGCCAGCGCGCCATTTTGCGAAAGGCCCCCCCAGGCATCCAGGCGCAGGAAGATCGGCGTCTGCAGGGATAGCTGCGCTCCGTCGAGCCCGCGCAGATCCAGCAGATCCCAGGTCAGCTGACGACCCAGCCGCACCGTCAGCCAGCCAAACAGGCGACGCCCTTCGACGTAGGCGAACAGCAGCTCGGGTCGATAGTTGGAAAGCTCTGGGTCGGTGCGCACGCCGCCAGAGCTGCGGTCCAGACAGCTCAAGGCGCTGGACTGCGTGACGCGGCCGATGCTGCACAGATAGTCCCCGAAGTCGGCGTCGATCCGCAGTTCCAGGGCGGCGGCCAGTTCGTTGCGCTGCAGCGGTTCTTGCCCGCGCGGTCGCGTCCCCAGCGCGATGTCGTCGATGCGCAGCCCCAGATAGTTGGTCACGCGGCGCCGGGACACCGTCGCCGGCAGCAGGTCCGTGGTCGACAGCGAATAGCCCTGGGCCAGCGAGGTCACATCCGCCTCGACGGAATACGCCGACGCCAAAAGCGGATCCAGCCCGACCCAGTGCCCGATCAAAAGCCCGATGCCACCCGCCAGCCCGCGCGCCCGTCCGAACGGCAGCCGCCCCCCAACGCTGGCATGGCCCCCGTCGGTCGCGGGCAGCAGGCCAGCGCCCAGACCCAGGCCACTGCGGCGACCAAGACGATTCGCGGGGACGAGCACGGGCGCGCATCGTATCTCGCAGCCCTCCCCTGTCAACGACAAGCACGCGCGTCGGCAGGTGCCCCATGCACAGCGCCCGCAGCGTCAGCCCCCCACACGCCCAAGCCGCAACCGCCCCGCATCTTACATATCAAAACACATATCACACCAACGATTCACGAACAATTTAACAAGCCTTAATTCCAATTCCGGTTCAATTGTTATATTTATATATAATCTCTACCCTGGCTGCTGCATTAGGGGGCGGCGGGGACGAAGAAGGCGGCGCTGATAGCGCCCATCGCGAAGCCGGTGGATCGACGGTCGGCGAACTCCACCGCCAGGTAGGGCTGCAGATCCATCGGGATGTAGAAAGACCCCAGCGTCTCGCGATCGGCGGGCATGCACCAGAAGCGGTTTGGCATCCAGCCGTGCGGATCGCAGGCTTCGGGGTTGGCCAGCAGCGCCACGTCGGCCAGCGGACCCAATACGGTGATCAGCGAGCCCAGCCCGCTGTCTTCGGGATAAGTCGTCACCGTGTCATAGACCCCCTGCAGGGCCGGCTGCGTATCGGGCAAGCGGTCGCGCACCACGGCATGCAGCCAGCCTCCACCGACGGGAGGCGTCCAGGTGTAGTCGCCCTCTTCCAGATCGCTGCGCAGGTCCAGGCTTGCGAGGACCTCTGGCTCGGGCATGCGGGGATCCAGCCGGCCCTGCACAAAGCGAAGCTGACCGGTCGCGGCGCGCGCGACCTGAAAGTGGATGCGTACGCTGGTGC
>JAYRFD010000707.1:0-2577 GCA_041908565.1 Polyangia bacterium
GGCAGGCAGCGCAGCGACGGCCGGGCAGCATGATCGGCTGCGGTTCCAGATCTTCAGCAGCGGGCGGCTCGCAGCCGGCGGCAGCGCTGGGTTCCAGATTCAAATCGACCTGGCCACAGCCAAGCGCGCCCAAAAGGACCGTCAGACATGCCGCGCCTGCGATGCGGGACAGCGCGCGATACACGGTCGATCGACGGCCAGAATCAGAGCGCAGCGGACGGGCCACTGCGACAGGGGACAGACGGTGCGGGCGGATCATCAGCAGGTCCTTGCTGTCTATGACTTGAAGACGAGGCTGACTTCCAGCTTCAGCGCGTCGTCGACTTTGACCAACATCAGGCTGGGGCGTTCGACCTTGAAGGCTTCCAAGCTGATCTGGAATTCGCCGGTGACCTTGGCCTGGGTGGCGCTTTCAAAGGTGATCTTGACGGGGACTTCGATGGGCTTCTTTTCGCCGTGGAAGCTCAGCTCGCCTTTGAAGGTCTTTTCAACGGTGGTCGGAAACGTGGTGGGAATGGTGATGCCTTCCCCCAGCGCTTTCAGCGAGACCGTCTTGTGTGTGGCGGCGCCGACCGTCTCTTTCATGTGCGCGTCGCGGTTGCTGTTGCCGGAATCAAACGACTCGACCGGCGCCTGCACCATGACCTGCACTTTTCCATCGGGAAGAATGCGCGCTTTGCCTTCGACTTGCTTGGACACTGCGGCCACCGTGTGGAACTTGTGCACCAGCTTGTAGGTCACCGTGCTTTGGCCGGTGGCCACAGAAAGGGTTGTACCGGCCGCCGCGGGGGTCTGCGCAGACGCCAGCGGCGCCAACGGCCCCAGCGATGTAAGAACCAAGAGCGAGGCCAACAGCGAACCGGCAATGCGAGCCATGAAGCGCATGCGTTTCTCCTTCAAATGAACCTGGCCAGAAATGCCCGGCCTGTTTCCAGCAAGACGTCGATAGACACCGAACCTTCACCAGCGAAGCGGACCGCCCAGCCGAGCCAGCGCGTACGAGCGCCTAGGCCGCAAGGTATCACAGCCAAGTCGTCAACTGGTCGCTTGACGCGCGCGGTCATACCGGCCACCATGCCGCCCTCTAAATGGTTCGGTAGCGAGGCGAAAAGCACATGGCTGGCAGCGTCAACAAAGTCATCTTGGTAGGCAACCTGGGGTCGAACCCAGAGCTGAAGTACCTTCCCTCTGGACAGCCGGTCTGCGAGTTCCGCATCGCGACGTCTGAGAGCTATCGCGATCGCAACGAGCAGCTGCAAGAGCGCACGGAATGGCACCGCATTGTCGTGTGGGGCAAGACCGGCGAAAACTGCGGCAAGTTTCTGACCAAAGGCCAAAAGGTCTATATCGACGGTCGCTTGCAGACCCGCACCTGGGACGACAAAGAAGGCAAGAAGCAGTACATGACCGAGATCGTGGCCAACCAAGTGGTCTTCTTGTCCGGTCCCCGCGGCGGAGCGGAAGAGGGCGCGCGGGCCAGCGGCGGCGAGGGTGGCTACGGCGGCCCGCCCAGCGGTGGTGGCGGGTATGGCGGCGGCGGTGGTGGCGGGTATGGTGGCGGCGATCGCGGCGGCGGCGGCGGCAGGGGCTATGGTCGCGGTGGCGGTGGTGGCGGCGGTGGCGGCGGTGGAGAGCCTGCGTATGCTCCGCCGGCGGCACCTGCACCCGCCGATCTGGGCGACTTCGGCGGCGCGGCCGACGACGATATTCCGTTCTAGGCAGATCCGCTGGCGGGGGGATGCAGCTGGTCGATTAGCGAGCCCATCTGCGGATCGATGAAGAAGGTGCACAGATCGCGGATGTCGGCCTCGTACTCTTCGACTGCGTTGGCTCCGCGCTGGGCGTTGTCGAAGCGCAGGTGCATGCCGTTCGCTTCGTCTTTGCTGCTTTGTCCTTGCGCGATCGACAGGTCCAGCGTGCGCAGAACCTGCACAGAAGACAGCAGGTCGCCGCAGATCAGAAGCGCGGTCCGCTGCAGCGTGCGACGCACGGCGCGACGCCACGCGACGCTTGAAAACGTGCTGTCGCCCAGATCGCGGAAGACTTCACCCAGGCGCTTGACCGTGCGATAGGGCAGCTCACGCTTCCAGGCAGCGACGTCTTCCCCGGCGGTGCGGGCGTGTCGTGGATGGAAGCCGCGGACGGTTAAGCCCAGAAGCTGGGTCAGGTCACGCGGGGGCAGGCAGACCGCCAGGATGTATTCCGGACGAAGGCTTTCGACGGCGCGGGCCAGGATGAACTGGACTTCGCCCAAGCTCTGCTTGCCCAGACCCGGCGAGACGATCAGGCCGGCGGGCATACGGCCCGACACGCGCGGCAGCACGAACTGCTGCCA
This sequence comes from Polyangia bacterium, assembly GCA_041908565.1. Lineage (GTDB taxonomy): Bacteria > Myxococcota_A > Polyangia > Palsa-1104 > JAEUJZ01 > JAEUJZ01. The sequence goes on from JAYRFD010000707.1 coordinate 2,336, forward strand.
GCCAACGCGATACATCGAGCTGCGCTGATTTCCCAGGACGCGGCTGGCGACTGCAAAGCTGCGGGCCACGTCATCCGGCGAGTTTTCCGACGGAACCACACGGTCATTGCCGGCGACGCCAAAGGTATCCAGCTGCGGCGCTTTGAGTCCGACGATGCCATCCCACAGCGCGGCGAAGACATCGGACAGGATGCGCGCTTCGGGCACGGCCCAGCGCGCATGTTCTGCATCATCCAGCTTCA
>JAYRFD010000708.1:0-2407 GCA_041908565.1 Polyangia bacterium
CTGTCGTTAGGGCGCTTGTCGCGCGGGGGCTTCTGCACGCCGGCGAAGCCGGTGAACTGGGCGGTCGGCATCATGCGATAGCCGGTCACCTCGCGGCGGGTGACGACGACGTTGTCGGGGTGCCACAGCGGCAGCATGGGCAGGTCGCGCAGCAGCATGGCCTGCACCTGCCGATACAGATCTTTGCGCCGCCCGCGGTCCATTTCGCGCTGCCCCGCGTCGAGCAGCGCGTCCATGTCGGGGTTGCGATAGCGCATGCGGTTGATGCCGGCGTCCAGGTTCTTGTTGCTGGGCGCATACGCCGAGTGCAGGAAGTTGCGGAACATGTTCGGCTCGGCGATCTCGGCGCTCTGCAGCGTGTACAGGTGGTAGTTGCCCTTCTTCACGTCGGACAGGAAGATGTGAAACTCAAGCGGGCGGACTTCCACGGCGATGCCGATGTCGGCAAGCTGGGCGGCGATGACGCGGGCGATGGCCACCGGCAGCGCATCGGTGGACGTCTTGTACAGCAGCGTAAAGCGCACGCGCGGACCGTCGCCATCGGGATCGGGATAGCCGGCTTCGTCCAGAAGGCGCTTGGCTTCCGCTGGGTCGTACGCCAGGGCCTGGGCCATCTCGCTTTCCGGCAGGCTGTAGGCCCAGTGAAACGGCGGCAAAAGCGATGTGGCGGGCTGCGCTTTGCCGTGCAGCTTGGTGCGCACGATGCGCTCGCGATCGATGGCGTGGGCGATGGCGCGGCGGACGCGCACGTCCTTCAGGCGGGCGTCTTCGTTGTTCATGCCCAGATAGAACAGGATGGCCGACGGCGCGCTCTGCAAGGTCAGGCGTCGTCCCCACTTGCTGACGGCATCGAACAAAAGCGGCGACACCGTGTTCTGCGTCAGGTCGGCCGAGCCGCCAACCAGCGACAGCAGGCGTGAATTGGCATCGCGCACGACGCGCACGGTCAGGCGTTCGATGGGCGGGACGCCGCGGTGATAAAAGGCGTTGCGGATAAAGCGCGTGACCTCGCCGGCTTCGCTGACCGGCACAAAGGGCCCGGCGCCGACCGGCAGACCGAACGAGCTAGGCGACTCGAAGCTGCCGCGCTTGACGATGCCGAAGTCCAGGTCGGTAAGCGCCGTCGCATGCGGATGCGAAAAGGCGATGCGCAGGACGCGCGGGCTGACCACTTCGATGGGGCGGATCAGGCCCGATTCGGCGAAGCGGCGACGCAGGCCGGGGCTGCCCTGCTTTTCATCGCCCAGCTTTTCGACCGTGTACACGACATCGTCCGCGGTGACCGGGCTGCCGTCGGAAAAGCGCGCTTCGCGCAGCGTGATCTGATAGCGCAGGGGCTGGCCTTTTTCCGGCAGGCCGGGCAGGGGCTCGACCGATTCGGCCAGGTCGAAGCGCGGCTCTAGCGTCGGGTTTTCGACGTCGACCAGGCGGGCATAGGCCAGATAGGTCAGCTTGAAGTCGATGGATGTGGTGGTGAAGCGGGGGTCGATGTTGCGCGGCGGCTGCTCGACCAGGACGACAAGCTCGTCGCTGGGGACGCGCTGACGGACACAGCCGGCAAGCGGCAGCAGGCCCAGAAGCAGGCCGCACAAAAGGGCCAGGCGTCCGACCCGCGGGATGCGCAAGCGGCGCAGCGGGCGTCGCATGCTTTGTCGGTCCGGCGGCGGGCAGACTCTGCTAGGCTGCCGATATGCTTCGTGTTTTTTCGCCCCGGCAGCCGGACGCTGCGGGACTGCAGGCCCCCACGGACCCCATGCCAGACCGCGCCCGGCAGCGCCGCTTGGGCGAAGGAGCCGGTCGTCTGGGCTGTGGTCTGCTGTTGGCGTGGACGCTTTCGCCATCGTCGGAAGGGGTGCGGGCTGACGCTAATCTGACTCGGAGCCAGACGCCAGTTTTATTGATGGCGCAGGGACCGACGGCAGCCCCGACGACCGTTCCGACCACAGCCACGAATGGATCTGCGAAGACAGCACCGGGGGCAGGCGCCGGACCGACGGGATCAAGCACGGCAGGCGCCCCCAGCGCAGGGCCTGCGGCGTCTGGAGCGGCATCTGGTGCGGCGTCTGGCCCCGCGGGATCGGGCGTCGGCGCGACGTCTGCCGCCATCGTCAGCGGCGCGGTCGGCGAAGGCGAGGGGCCACCAACCCCGTCGGGACCGGTCAGCGTTCCGGTGATGACGCCGCCGCCCGCCGATCCGGCGCAGCGGCTGCGCTGGCTGTCGGATCGCATCGATCTGTTGGTTGGTCAGCTGTTCGGCGACCGCGCGCGCGTCGGCGTGGCCGTCTTGGATGTCGACAGCGGACGCCTGCTGTATGGGCGCAACGACAACGTGCAGTTCAACGTCGCCAGCAACGTGAAGCTGTTCACAGTGGCGACGGCGCTTTCGCTGCTGGGACCGGAATATCGC
>JAYRFD010000709.1:0-4279 GCA_041908565.1 Polyangia bacterium
AAGACAGGTGCCATAACGTGGCCATCAGGAGATTCGCATGCGCGCCGACAAGTTCACCGTCAAGACCCGTGAAGCCTTGGTAGAGGCTCAGCAGCTTGCGAGCCGCAAAGGTCAGTCTGAGCTACAGCCAGAGCACATCCTGCTTGCCCTGCTGCAGCAGGACGGCGGCGTTGTTAGCGCCATCCTGACAAAGCTGGGCGCCAAGGCCGGCGGGGATACCTATTCCTCGTCGCCAGAGCGCCTGCGAGAGCAGCTTGAGCGCCACATCGATCAGCAGCCGCGCGCATCCGGCGACTTGGATGTCGGGCTGTCGCGCAAGGCCCGCGATCTGATCGAGACCGCCGAGAAAGAAGCCGAGAAGCTCAAAGATGAGTACACATCGACCGAGCACTTCTTGCTGGCTCTGTCGGGCAAGGACTTCGGCTTTGCATCAAAGCTGCTGCGCGACGCGGGCGTAGGCCAAGACAAGGTGCTGCAGGCGCTGTCGGAAGTGCGCGGATCGCAGCGTGTTGTCGACCAGGATCCGGAAGGCAAGTACCAGGCGCTTGAACGCTACACGCGCGACATCACCGACTTGGCGCGCAAGGGCAAGCTGGATCCGGTGATTGGCCGCGACGAAGAAATCCGTCGCTCGATTCAAGTGTTGTCCCGTCGCACCAAGAACAACCCGGTGCTGATTGGCGAGCCCGGCGTCGGCAAGACCGCCGTGGTCGAAGGCATCGCACAGCGCATCGTGGCCGGTGATGTGCCCGAGAGCTTGAAGAACAAGCGCATCATGTCGCTGGACTTGGGGAGCATGGTCGCCGGCAGCAAGTACCGCGGCGAGTTTGAAGACCGTTTGAAGGCGCTGCTGAAAGAGATCTCGGCGGCGGGCGGTCAGATCATCCTGTTCATCGACGAGCTACACACCCTGGTGGGGGCCGGCGCAGCGGAAGGCGCGCAGGATGCCGCCAACATGCTCAAGCCGGCGCTGGCCCGCGGCGAACTTCGCTGCCTGGGCGCCACGACGCTGGACGAGTACCGCAAGCACATCGAAAAAGACAAAGCGCTGGAGCGTCGCTTTCAGCCGGTCTTCATCGGCGAGCCCTCCGTCGCTGATACGCTGTCGATCCTGCGCGGCATCAAAGAAAAGTACGAAGTTCATCACGGCATTCGCATCCGCGACAACGCGCTGGTGGCGGCCGCGCGGCTTTCCGATCGCTACATCTCGGATCGCTTCCTGCCGGACAAGGCCATCGACCTGATCGACGAGTCGGCCGCCCGTCTGAAGATGGAGATCGACTCGATGCCGGCGCCCATCGACAAGATCGAGCGCCGCATCCTGAGCCTGCAGATCGAACAGCAGGCGATGTCGAAGGAACGCGACGAGGGCAGCAAGCTTCGCCTGAAGGAAGTCGAGCGCGAGATCGCCGAGCTTCGTGAAGAGAGCTCGGAAATGAAAGCGCGCTGGCAGACCGAGCGCGATGTCATCACCAAGCTGCGCGATCTTGCCGCCGAGATTGACAAGACCAAGACCGAAAGCGAGCTAGCGCAGCGACGGGGCGATCTGAACCGAGCCGCCGAGCTGCGCTACGGCAAGCTGCCCGATCTGGACAAGAAGCTTGCAGAGCAGAACAAGAAGCTGGCCGATCTGCAGAAGAACGGATCGTATCTGCGCGAAGAAGTGACCGAAGAAGACATCGCCGCCATCGTGTCCAAGTGGACCGGCATCCCCGTCGAGAAAATGCTCGAGGGCGAGGTCGAGCGCTTGACGCAGATGGAAGATCGGCTGAGCACGCGCGTCATCGGACAGCGCCAGGCGATCGAAGCGGTATCGAACGCGGTGCGTCGGTCGCGCGCCGGTCTGCAAGACCCCAATCGCCCGATTGGATCGTTCATCTTCCTGGGCCCCACCGGCGTCGGCAAGACCGAGCTAGCGCGCGCCCTGGCCGAGTTTCTGTTCGATGACGAGACGAACCTCGTGCGCATCGACATGAGCGAGTACATGGAAAAGCACGCGGTGGCGCGCCTGATCGGGGCGCCTCCGGGCTATGTCGGCTATGACGAGGGCGGCCAGCTGACCGAGGCGGTGCGTCGTCGACCGTACAGCGTGGTCCTGTTCGACGAGATCGAAAAGGCCCACCCCGATGTCTTCCACATTCTGTTGCAGGTGCTGGACGATGGGCGCTTGACCGATGGGCACGGCCGCGCGGTCAACTTCCGCAACACGGTGGTGCTGATGACCAGCAACATCGGATCGCAGTTCATCCAGCACGCCGAAAACATCGAAGACCCGACGGTGCGCGCCAACATCGACACAGCGCTGCGGTCGCAGTTCAAGCCCGAGTTCCTAAACCGCATCGACGACATCATCGTCTTCCACCGGCTGGGCCGCGAGCACCTGGGCAGCATCGTCCAGATTCAGCTGGGACGTCTGCGCAAGCTGCTGACCGACCAGAAACTGCAGCTTGAGCTGACGCCGCGCGCCGTCGACCTGCTGTGCGAAGAGGGGTATGACCCGGCCTTTGGCGCTCGCCCGCTGAAGCGAGCCATCCAGCGCTTGCTGCAAGATGCGCTGTCGAAAGAACTGCTGGCCGGCCGCTTCAAGCCGGGTGATACCATCTTTGTCGACCGGGATGCTGACCGCCTGGTCTTTGGACACGTGCAGTTCACTCAGGCCAGTGAGTCGAGCCAGACCCGATCCGGGGGGGGCGCAGGCGGTGGCACGTCTGATTTGCTGCAGTAGCCCCTGGGCATCGTGACCGAATCCATCGACGGAAAAGGACGCAGAAGGAACGCACATGGCGCTACCGGATTACTACAAAGTCCTCGGCGTCTCTGAGACCGCGACGGCGGACGAGATCAAGAAGGCCTATCGCAAGCTGGCCAAGAAGTGTCACCCCGACGTCACCGGGGGCGACAAGGCCAAGGAATCCCGCTTCAAGGACATCTCGCAAGCCTACGACGTCCTCAGCGACGACAAGAAGCGCGAAGAATACGACACGCAGCGTAAGAACCCGTTCGCCGGAGCCAGCGCGGGCGGCCCAGGTGGCGGATTTCCGGGGGGCTTTCCCGGTGGATTTTCGGACTTCTCGGGCTTTGCCGGTGGCGGACGCGGTCGACGGGCGGCCGGCGGCGGGCAGCGCATGAACATGAACCTTGATCTGGAGGACATGCTGCGCCAGTTCGGCTTGAACATGGGACGGGATGGCGCAGCGGGCGGCGGATTTCCGGGGGGCTTTCCCGGCGGTTCACGGGCTGAAGCGCGCGAGGCCGATGGACGCGGCGCCGATGTCCAAACCTCGCTTGAGATCACCTTTACGGAAGCCGCGCTGGGCATCGAAAAAGCGGTGGTGCTGGAACCGGGCACGGCTGGCGAGCGCCGCCTGACCATGCGCATTCCGGCGGGTGTCGAAGACGGCGAGACGCTGCGCCTGGCAGGGCAGGGGCGACCGGGGATCGGCGGCGCGCCGGCGGGCAACCTGCTGGTGAAGATCGTCGTCAAGCCTCACGCGGCGACCAAGTTCCGTCGCAAAGGCGCCGATGTCGAGATCGACGTTCCCGTGCCCTTCGACGTTGCTGTGCTGGGCGGCACGGCCGAGGTGCCGACCCTGGAAGGCACCATCGCGACGCTGAAGATTCCGCCTGGCACGCCCGACGGTACGCTGCTTCGTCTGCGCGCCAAGGGGGCCGGTGATCGCAAGGGCGGTCGCGGTGATCTGTATGGCGTTATTCAGATCATCGTTCCCAAGGACATCTCGCCCGAAGCGCGCGAGCACCTGCGCAAGTTTGCCGAGCTAACCCGCCGAGGCTAACCCGCCGTCGTCGCAAGGCGGCCCGGCCACAGCTCGGCCATGGCCGACAGCGCGATGTTCACCAGCCGACCATAGACTTCATCGCCTTCTTCCCGCGTTGCGGCGGCCGGTGCACCAAAGTACGCAAGCGGCCCGCCAGCACTGGCAAAGTCGCCAATGCCGGATCGCATGGCCCCAACCAGATCGGCTGGATTTTCGGGCAGCGCAGCGCGGCAGCTTTCGTCGACAAGCTGGGGCTGGCAGGCCAGCAGCAAGGCGGTCTCGTAGCGACCGGCATGGCAGTTGCCGCGCTTGTATTCGTCGGTTAGCTGACGGGCGAAGCGCTTTTCCGTCTGATCGGCGAAGGTGACGCTTTGGCTGTGCGCTTGGTTTAGCTCGGCGACGGCGCGGCGCAGGGCACGGATGTGCGCCGGTTCCAGGTGGCTGTTCAGAAGGCAGATCGATTGGAAGCCGGTGCGCAGGATGCCCTGGCAGACGGCGATGTA
>JAYRFD010000710.1:0-8873 GCA_041908565.1 Polyangia bacterium
AAGCGCGCATCCAGCGTGACGCGTCCTTCGGCCCGCCCGGTGCGCAGGATGGTCAGGTTGTTTTCAACAAAGCTGATGCCCGATGCCTGCAGCGTGCCGCCGGTCAGCCGGTTGTAGACCAGGCGGTTCAGGTACATGTTCACGGCCAGCGACGACAAGTACGAAGCGCCCACGCGCAGGGTCAGGCGGTCGTTGGGCAGAAGTCGCACGCTACCCAGAAGCACCAAGCGCGTCAGCTGCGGACCCGCCGAGCCATAGGCATCGATGACCAGATCGCTGAACAGATCGAAGCGCTCGGCCGGGCGCCAGGAATTCAGCCAGGATATGAACACGCGCGGCGCATCCAACGCACCGTCGACGGGCAGCAGGTTGGACTGCGACAGCGAGGGAACCTGCGCGCCCATCACGCTCATCGCGCTGGGCTCGACCTGCACCTTGCCGCCATCGCCTTCGCCGTTGAAGAAGGAACCGACCAAACCGACGCTGCCCCACAAGCGGTCATAGCTGTAGCGCGCTCCGATGCCGGCGCCGATGCCAAGCTGCAGGCCGCCGGGCACACAGGGGCCGCTGGTCGCCGGCGTGCTGGTGTCGCCGGCGACGCCACTGCCACAGGCCGACGAGTAGTCCGTCAAAAGCGATCTCGAATAGGGATTGGGATAGCCGCCCACGAACGCGGTGCCGGTCCAGTGCGGGCCAAAGCGGCGCCACAGGCGCACGGCGTCCAGCTTGATGTTGTCGGCCTCAGGAACAAACATGCGGCCTAGCTGCAGGCCAAAGCCCTCGGTGAAGCGCACGTTGACGTAGGCTTCACGCAGGTCGTATTCCGGCCCGCCCAGGTAGCCGCGCGCACTGATGCCGAAGTTGTTGTCCGAGTTGCGCTTGTCGAAAAAGTCGTCGGTGAACTTGGTCTCGAAGTTGTAGGTGCCGGTCAGACGCAGGCGGACGTCCAAGCGAAAGTCGATGCGCTCTTTGGCGATGCGACGCGCATCCACCGTGGCCCGCAGCTCGCCAAAGCCCATCTGGGTCGACGTCGACAGCTTGGACAGCAGCAGGGTTTCGTCGCCAGTCAGCTTGATGCCGTCGTCTTCGGTGTAGAAAAAACCGGTCAGCGACACCTTGCCACTGTAGACGCCTTTGCTATCACCCTTCGGCTGCGCGGATGCCGACGCCGAAAGCAGCAGCGCCGTCGCCAGCGTCACCCCAAGACCAAGCAAGCCACGCGCGCTCATCGGCACACCGAGTCCGTACCGCCCGAGGCCCGCGGGCGGAACGAAGTTGTGTTGTGGCACTGAGCACAGTTGAACAGCTGCTCATGCAAGATGGGCGTCATACCGCCGCGCAGCTCAGGCCGACGCGCGGCGGCACGCATGGCATCGTCGCGGTGACAGGCCACGCAGGCCCCCGAAAGACCGGCGTAGTTGCCGCCCTTGTGACAGTCAACGCAAGGCAGCACGCGGTGGATGCCGGTCAGCGTGCAGCCGACGCGATCGTGGTTGAAGCGAGCCGCCGCGAACACCTGCTGCGTATGGCAGTCGCTGCAGCGCGGTCCCAGCGAGTTGTGGTGAATGTCATCTCGCTGGTGGCAGACGATGCACATCTGCGCCATGCCCTGCAGGATGCGGCCTTCCAAGTGACACTCTTGGCAGCGAACGCGGTCATGCGCGCCGCCAAAACGAATGGGGAAGATGTCGTGGCCGGTGTGGATCTTCTTCCAGCCAGCCGGTTCGTGACAGCCGGTGCACAGCGTGCCGAGCTCTCCCTTGTGAGCGGCGGGATCAGCGTGACAGCTTTCGCACTTGGTCGGAGCCGGCTTGTACTTCTGATCGGGGTGGCAGCCGATGCAGCGCACCGTCTGGTGCTTGCCTTCCAGCTTCCAGCGATCTTTCGCCTTGGGATCGTTGTGATCGAACAGCACCTTGCCGGTCGGGCTGTGACAGCTTTGACACTGGTTGCCCAGCGCCTTGTCATGCGCGTCGTCCTTGGCGTGGCATGCACCATCGCTGCACTGGGTCGGCGTCGGCTTGTAGGCCTTGGCCGGGTGACAGGTCTCGCACTTGACGTCCTTGTGCTTGCCTTCCAGTGGATAGCTGCTCTTGTCGTGGTCGAACTTGGTGGCCAGCCAGCGTGCGCCCTCGTGGCAGTTCTGGCAGGTGTCCTTGCCCAGCGAGCCCTTGTGCAAGCGGTCTTCATGGCACGCCACGCAGTTGGTCGGCGTGTCGCGGTAGTTGTCGTTCTTGTGGCACTTCTTGCAGTCTGAGATCTTGTGCCCATCGACCAGCTGGAACGGCTTGCCCGGACCGTGGCCGATCTTGACGCGCTCGGCGAACGATCGCGGATCGGCGGTCTGCTTGGTGTCGCCGGGTCGAGCGTGACACTTCAGACACTGGTCGTCGGTGAACTGCTTCTTATGCACGTTTTCGTGCGTGTGACAGCCCATGCAGGCCGTCTTGACCTGGCGATTGCGCCCGGTGCCAGACACGGTGATCAGGTTGTCGAAGTTCTCGTAGTCGCTGGAGCCTTTGCCGCGATGACACGCGCGACAGTCGACGACTTCGTGACGGCCAAACAGCGCGAAGCGGGTCAGCCGTCCGTGCTCGAAGCGCAGCTCTGGGCCCCAGGTGGTGCTCAGGTGGCAGGCGGCGCATTCACCGACCTTGGCGAAGCGGCCGGCGTGCGCGTCCTTGTGGCAAGCGTCGCAGTTGCGGCTAGGTGACTGGCGCGCCGTCGACGTGTGGCACGTGGCGCAGGGCTTGCGATGCGGACCATCCAGCGCGAAGCGGGTCTTGTGCGTGTGATCGAAGTCGACCGCATTCCAAGCGCTGCGCGCCGAGTGACACATCGAGCAGCGCTTCTGACCAAACAGCGACTCGCCGTGCACGTTCTTGTGACAGGGCGTGCAGTCCGAGCTCCAGTTCGACAGACGGAACATCGATCGCGGGTGACAGCTACTGCACGGCACGCCGATGTGCCGTCCTTCCAGCGGAAAGCGCGAGTCGCGGGTGTGATCGAACTTCATCGGCTCCAGCGGTCGCCACGACTTGGCGTCGTGACAGCGATCGCAGCTGGCCAAGGTGTCGTGCAGCTCGCCGTGCGGTGACTTGTGGCAGCCCTGGCAGCTGGTCGGAGCGATCAGAAACGACGGTCGACCCGTGGCCGTCTTCTGCTTGTGACACTGCGCGCACTCCACAACAGAGTGGCGGCCCGTCAGCGCAAAGCCGCTGATGTCGTGGTTGAACTTGGCCTGACCACCGAAGGTCTGCCACGCAAACAGATCGTATTCGGGTCCCTTGTGCTCTTTGTGGCACAGCTCGCAGGCCTTGTTCAGCGCCTTGGGCGACGCATGCAGGCCCTTCTTTTCCTTGATGCGCGACGCGACGGCCGCGTGGCAGTCCAAGCACTTGTTGGCATCCAGATCGCGCTTGCCGGCGACGTGGCACTTGGCGCAGTTGCTGGGTCCATCGATGTATGCGTGCGCACGCGCCAGCTTGCCAGGCGAGCTATCAAAAAAGCTGGCCTGCGCGACGGATGGCAACAGCACAAGGCTCAGCAAGCCAAGCAGAAAGCCGATGCGCTTCAGCTCTGCAGCCTGCGAGCGGAGATCGCCCCCGCCACGCGAACAGTCAGCCGACCGAAGGCTAGAAGCGACAGCCTGGTTGCCATCTGCGACGGCCGATGCGGCAGCTGCGATCCGCGGTGCGTATGGCGGGGAGCTCGTAGCCATCGACGTGCGCTGCCAAGCTCGCAGTCGCAGTGACAGCCAACCGAGCATGTCATGGCAAGGGGCTTCTCGAGTCACTGGGCAACATCATATCGCAATTCGCATTGCGCTTGGGGGGCGCTGCGTTGCGCTGTTCGCGCGCCCGAATTTTGCGGCCCTTGCGCCGGGCTGACCGCAGAACAGCGTCACGCCCTTCGCCGCGCCCGCCGGAACTGGTGCCGCCTGGTGCGCGTCAACTTTTTTTATTGATTTCCGCTACTTGGCTCTTGTGTGTGCCAGCGCACTTGCCTATGCTCCGTCGAGTCGTCGCTAGACGACGAGGATCAAGAAGGAGTCTTTTCATGCCCGTAAAGAAAGCAGCAGCGTCGAGCAAGGCCAAGACCAGCGCAGCCCCCAAGGCCCCGGCCAAGGCCAAGGCCACCAAGACAACCAAGGCAAAGGCTGCGAAGGCGCCCGCCAAGAAGGCCGCCACCAAGGCACCTGCCAAGAAGGCCGCCACCAAGGCACCTGCCAAGAAGGCCGCCACCAAGGCTGCGCCAGCCAAGAAGGCTGCCGCCAAAGCGCCGGCCAAGAAGGCGCCGGCCAAGCCCGCCGCCAAGGCTCCTGCCAAGGCTGCCAAGCCTTCGTCGGTCTCATCGTCCGGCGCGGCCAAGGCTGCCAAGCCCGCCGCCAAGAAGTAACCCCCCTCGCCTTCCGACTTACCGCCTTACCGCCCGACCACTCCCTGATTCCTCCAGCGATCCTTCCCGCGAAGGAATGCGATCCACCGGCTGCATTGTCTGCGTACCGGCCGTGGTCTGTTCCTGCACGCGGCTTCGAGCGTCGCTCGTCAGTGCGCCTCGCCAGCCCCGGTTGCAGTCGTCGGCTTCGCCGTCGAGCCGGTGTTCCCTTCTTGGACTTCGCGCTGCGCTCGATCGACCGCGTCCTTGGCCACTTGCTTGGCTCCCGTGGCCAAGTCCTGCGCTTCTGGAGTCGATGCGATCCGCCGCAGATGCCCCCAAAGCGTGTGCTTTCCGATGGGCACCGTCACGGCAAACCAGATCACGATGGCCAGGATGAAGGTCGAGACAATCAGGCGCGCCAGCCGAAACATGCCTACATACTAACTCAGCCGCTGGTGGGACCCGCAGACTTGTGCCAGGCCGCCCGCGAACACCGGCCCCGTAGACCAAGTCGCAGGGTTTGCGGTCTACCGCAGTCTGGCCGAGCCTCGGACCACGGTCGCACTGTGGCCCACGTTCTGTGTTATAAGGGCGCGCATGCGTACCTCGATCCTGTCTGCGTCGACAAAATCGCTTGGGCGGCTGCGAGGCCCGGCGTGGTTGGCGCTCGCGTTCCTGGGCTCTGTCGGCTTGCTGGCGGCCTGCAAGCAAAACGTCGGCGAGCGCTGCCAGCTTACAGACGACTGCGCCCCTGGCCTGGTCTGTGAGTTCGGCGGCAACACGCCGGCCATGGGTGGCTACTGCAAAGATCCCAAGGTGACCACGAACAACACCGTCGATATGGCCACAGCGGATCAGGCGTCGTCCGGCGACATGTCTGCGGACATGTAGTGGCGGTCCCGTCCCCGCGCACGGCCTTCTGCTTCCAATCTTTCCCGAAACAGGTCACAGAACAGGTCCCGATCCGCGCTGCCGCCCGGGTTGTTAGCCCAGCGTCTGCAAAGGTCCAGCGCATCGTCGCAGTCCGCCAGCGTCCGCAAGGCTGCCGCCCCTTCTGCACGATTCCAGTCGCCCTAATCATCCCCAGCCGACGGCAACATCCCACGCGGCGACCTGCGCCTTGAGCCTGCAGCACGCACATCGGGGCTCGGTGCTGCGCGTTGACCTGGCCGCATCCAACACGATACCGTGGGGTATGCCTCTCTCTCTTCACGTTCGTGGTGGCACCCCATGGCTGGCGATGGGGCTCTTGGCGTCGACGCTGAGCGCCTGTGGCGGCAGCAAGACAGAGCCCCTGTTTCGCCTGCGCTTGGCCAACCTACCGCAGACCCGCGGCTGCGTTCAGACCACAAGCGGCCAGCCGATCGATCCCGGAGCCCTGCGATCCGGCGGCAGCGTCCGCTTGACAGTCGTACGCCGCAGCAGCGACGGCAGCCGCCAGCTAGTCTGTGACGCGGTTGGCAAGGTCCCAAGCGACGCGCTGAGCCTGGACCTGGGCAGCGGCGAGCGAGGGGACTTGGAGTTCTACGGCGAACACTTCGACGAAGCAGGCCAGCGCATCGGCAGCGGAGCCCTTCTGTCACTGCCGAGTGCAGCGACGGGCACCGCCGGCTCGCCAGCGACTCTTTTGATGTACCAAAACGAGACCTGGTCCTGCCCGCCCAGCAAGCTGCGGCAAGCGCGCGGCTTTCATTCGGCGACAGTGCTGCCCAGTGGAGAGGTGCTGCTGGTCGGCGGCGTCGAAGCGTTGAAGGGCAGCGGTCCCGATGTGTTCGGCCTGCTTGGCGATGTCGAGGTGTTCGATCCGCGCAGCAGTAGCTTCCTGCCCATGGCATCGCAGACCGGGACCTTAAGCGCGCGCGCGCTGCATCAAGCGGCCGTCGTGTACTCAAGTGGCACGCGAACCCTGCTTGTGGTGTACGGAGGCTTGACCGGCGCGGCCGGACAGCCCGCCCTGTTTGTGCCCGATGCACCGACGCAGCTTCGCCTGATGCCCGGCGGCGTCGCCAAGCCCGCCGGAGCAGAGCTTTTGGTCTATGACTCGGCCGACCGCAGTCTGTCGGTCACCAAGCTTGATGTGGGCACGCACCAAGTCGGCTTTGCGGGCGGAGCCGCGCTGCCCGGCGGCGGACTTTTGGTGGCCGGCGGCGCGCTGTTCAACCCGCAGCTTCCGTTTTCCCGATCAAGTCCCGCGATGCTCAGCCGCGTGGCCGAACTAGGCAGCTTTTTCCCGTCGGCCAGCGATCCCAGCAACACCGCGACCTATACCTTCGCAACGGGCAACGGGACGGCCCCCTGGCTGCTTGCTCCGACGGTGACGCCGCTTAGCGCCGGCACCGCGATGATCCTGGGGGCCAAGCTGCCGCCAGATGCCAGCGCGCAGCCCCAAGTGATGTACGCAACTGGCCTGCCGGCGGGTGCGCAGTACCCCAGCGCGACGGCCGCCATGGGGCCGTCGACGGTCTTTCATACGGCAACGCGCGTCGGCACGCCACTTACCGCAACCGGCACCGCCAGCGAGCCCGGCCAAGTCCTGGTCACCGGCGGCTTCGTGCAAGACAGCGTCCCGCCGTACACCACGCGACAGCCTCCGGCCAGCGCTGCAGTCCGCCTGTACACCGTCAGCAGCCCGGCCCAGCCAAGCGGCGCGCCAACCTACCAAGCCATCACGCCGTACATGCCCACAGGCACCTGCGGCATGGCCGATGGTCATTACCGCGCCGCCGGATTTGAAGCAGCCACCGCCACCTTGTCGGGCAAGCAGGTGCTGATCACGGGCGGCACTCCCAGCGTGCCGACCACCGGTTGCAACGAGTGTGACAGCGACGATCCAGCCAGCAACAAGCTCTTATGCGCCATCAAGCAGGCGTCTCTGTTCGACGCCACCAGTCAAGCCCTGACGGCCGCCCCCAGCTTGGCCCTGGGGCGCCTGGGACACCGTCAGGTCTTGATGCCCGACGGCACCCTCCTTGTGACTGGCGGCCTGGTGCGCCTGTCAGCCAGCGGCACCGACGCCAGCGACGAAGCCGAGGTCTATAACCCGATTCGCAAGTCGCCCAGCAGCCCGGATCCCAACGATCCGACGACGGCCATCCTGCGCGACAAGCCGCGCTCGGATCTGAACACCGCCATGGCCTGCACCCGTCTCTGATCCGCGCGCAGCAGTGATCCGCACGCTGGCTTGATCCGCACACCGCTTGGCTCAGCGCGACTTCATTCCACACGCCACTTCACTCAGCGCGACTTCAATCCACACGCCACTTCACTCAACGCGGCTTCATTCCACACGCCCTTCGCTTGGCGGTGCTTCGATCCGCACGCGGCTTCAATCGGCGCGCGGCATCGAAGCTTGTGTGCATCAGTTCAAGTGCGGATCGCGCGGGGTGATCTTCAGATGGTGCACAGCGTCGGCAGCGCCTACCCGCGGACGGACACGGACGACGCTGAAATCGCCGCGATCTTCGATGTCGACATCGGTGCTGTCGCACGCCACGCAGAAGCCCTGGGCCGATCCATAGGTCAGGTGCGGCACGAAGATCTCCGTCGCTGCGGACAGTCCCGAATCCGCGCGAAACTCGAAGCGAAAGATGCGCGAGCGCAGGTCGTACGACAGCCGCAGCGGCTCGCCCGCGGTGGCCCGTGGATAGGGTCGCACGATGGCGGCCAGCGCGCGTCCCCCGGCGTGAAGGCCCGCGGCTGCACCCAGCCCGCGATCGTCCGGGCTGTAGATCGAAAGATCCTCGCCGTTCCAGTTGTCGCCGTATTCGTGGCTGTTGTCGGCGGTGTAGTTCCACTGCGTGCAGCTGATCCGATTCGCTTCAACGGCCGCGTAATAGCCATCGATGGCGTCGATCTGATCGCGGTAGTCGCCACTGCGATAGGCCGCGCCACCATCCAGATCGAAGTTCAGTCCGAACTCGCCCAGCAGCATGGGCAGGTGTGGATGCTGCGCCCGCAGAAAGGCAAGCTGCGTCGCATACGATGCTCGCACGGCGTCTTCGCCGAAGATCGGCTGCATGTTGGTCAGATCCAAGGCCAGGTCGCGCGCGAAGTGCTTGGTGAACAGCGTCAGCCCGTCGTACCAGTGCGGCGCATGCACCACTTGATCGGGATCTGGGGACTTGCCGGTCGCATGCCACGGAGGCGGTTTTCCGACGGGAAGCGGCGGTCCTTCAAAGAACAGCAGCGTGCGCGGCGCAATCGCCCGCACCGCTTCGATCACACGCCGGCAGAACGGCTTTAGGTAGTCGGCCTCGAAGTCCAGCGGACGCTCGGGCTGCCCCGGCCGATGGCGGAAGTAGTCCGGCTGCAGCAGGCGGGGACCGTTGCCCTCGTCGACCCAGACCTGGTGCATGCGCCAAACGTCATCTTCGGGACGACGCCAAGCGGACAGGCCCTGCGGGTTTAAGACGGTGTGCCCGGTCTGGCCGACGAAGGCGGGCGACATCTCCCATTCCTCGACGGTCTGGGGATAGCCAGCGCCAGCCAGCATG
>JAYRFD010000711.1:0-4019 GCA_041908565.1 Polyangia bacterium
ACGACGACTGGGATCACAAGGGCTCGCGGACCGAATTCAACAAGGTCCACAAGCCGAAGATGGCCGACATCGGGCCGCACATCGTGCTGGATGCCGAGCGCTGCATCCTGTGCAGCCGCTGCGTTCGCGTCTGCGACGAGGTGGCGGGCGTCCATCAGCTTGGCATGGCCTGGCGCGGCGATCGCGAGCAGCTAACCGTTGCTCCGGGACAGCGCCTGGACAACCCCTATTCGCTGAACACCGTCGACGTCTGCCCCGTTGGCGCGCTGACCAGCAAAGACTTCCGCTTCACCCTGCGCGCCTGGGAACTGTACACGGTTCCGTCGGTGTGCCCCGGTTGTTCGACCGGCTGCAACGTCGAGCTTCACCACGGCCAAGGCGAAGTCTGGCGCTTGGTCCCGCGCGAAAACCTCGCCGTCAACAAGTACTGGATGTGCGACGAAGGTCGCTTCACGTACAAAGAGATTCGCAACCGCCGTCACAGCGGCGCTCGCATCGGGTCGGGTCGCGGTCTGCCGGCGCAGGTCGCCAGCATCGACAAGGCCACCGGCTTTGCGGCCGAGCGTCTGCTGGCTGTCGTCCAAAAGGGCGGCACCATCGGCCTGGTCTTCAACGCGCAGGCAGAAAACGAAGCGCTGTTCGGTCTGGCCCAAGTTGCCGCCAAGCTGGAAGCAGCCGGCGCCACCGTCCGGAGCTACATCGTCGGTCGCAAGAGCAACCCCGAGCGAGCCGACAAGATCCTGCGCAGCGCCGACATGAACCCCAACACGCGGGGCGCGCAAGTCTTCGCGGGATCGGCGGCGGGCGACTGCAATGCCCTGCTGTCCGATTTGGGAAGCGGGGCACTCAAAGCGCTGTGGATGGTCGGCGAAGATCTGCCGGTCGACGATGCCACGCTGGCCCAAGTCGCACCAAAGTTCGATGCACTGGAAGCGTTTGTCATCCAAGCCGTGCACGACACGCCGCTGGTCCGACGCGCCCACGCCCAGCTACCGGCCTGCACCTGGGCCGAAGTCGACGGCAGCTTTACCAACGCCAAGAGCATGGTGCAGCGCATTCGCCGATCGATTAACCCGACCGGCGATGCTCGCAGCCACCTGGATCTGGTGTCGCTGATCGCCAAGAAGGCACGCTGGGTGGATGGCGAGGCCTGGCAGAAGTCGCCGCGCCAAGCGTTCTTGCAGCTGACCGCATCCGTGCAGCCCTCCGACGGGACCGCCGGGCCGTTCGCAGCCGCTGACTGGGGCAAAGAGCTCCCGCCGGTGCAGCTGCGCTTCGCCAACTCCAGAGGCTAAGGTTTTCGGGGAACGTACACCATGCTCCAATTTCTCGTCGACCACTCTGCCCTTGCGGCCCTGCTGAAAGTGGCCTTCCTGCTGTTGGCCTTCGTCATGCCCTTGGCGTCGCTTAGCACCTGGGCTGAACGCCGTCAGTCCGCCATGATGCAGGACCGCCTGGGCCCCAACCGCGCCGAGATCACCATCCCCGGGCTCGGCTGGACGCTGCGCCTGTGGGGCATCACACACTTCGTTGCCGACGCACTAAAGATGGCCTTCAAGGAAGACTTGGTGCCGTCGAAAGTGGACCGCGTGCTGTACGGTCTGGCGCCGGTCATGGCCATCGCCCCGGTCCTGATCACCTTTGCCATCGTGCCCTTCGGCAGCGACCTGTGCGTCGGACATCTGACCGAGGTGATTCCCAGCATGGATGTCTGCAGCTCGACGGTGTCGCTGCAGGTCATGCGTCTGGACATCGGCATGCTGTTCTATTTCGCGCTGGCGTCGCTGGCGGTGTACGGCACGACGCTGGCTGGCTGGGCTTCGTATAACAAGTGGTCGCTTCTGGGCGGCCTGCGCGCGTCATCGCAGATGATGTCGTACGAAGTGACGATGGGCCTGTCGCTGATGGGCGCCTTCCTGTACTACGGCACGCTCGAGCCCAACGCGATGGTGCTGGCCCAGGGCAACAACCTGCTGAACTGGGGCCTGTTCTACCAGCCGCTGGGCTTTGTCCTGTTCCTGACCGCCGCGATTGCCGAGACCAAGCGCGCGCCCTTCGACCTACCCGAAGGCGAGCCCGAGCTGATCGGTTACTTTGTCGAGTATTCGGGCATGCGCTTCGGCATCTTCTTCTTGGCCGAGTTCATCGAGACGATCTTCCTGGCCGCTATCGTCACCACCATCTTCCTGGGTGGCTGGCAGGTGCCGGGTCTGCATGAAGACGGCTTCAGCTTCCTGAAGCTGCCGCACATCGCCGTTGTGCTTCTGCGCAGCGGAGTCTGGGGTGGGAAGATCCTGTTCCTGTGCTGGCTGCAGCTTCTGATCCGCTGGACGCTGCCGCGCTTCCGCCCCGACCAGCTGATGCGCATGGGCTGGAAGCAGCTTCTGCCGCTGTCGCTGCTCAACATCGTTCTGACCGCCGCCTGGGTGCTTTGGCGCTCGGCTCATTAGTCGGCTCTGTGGAGGGAATCACCCGTGGCTGCATCGCACGCTGAAAAAACGCACTCTGCTCCGGCTACACCGACGGGTAGCGGGCCGCGCAAGGGAACCGTGGCCGTTCGCGTCGTCGGGCGTCCCGACTCGCTAGAGCAGCGCATCTATCTACCGGAAGTGGTCAAGGGTCTGGGAGTCACGGCCCGTCACTTCTTCGCCAACCTGTTCTCGCGCAAGTACACGGTCACCGTCGAATACCCCGAGCAGAAGGTGAAGTACCCGCCGCGCAACCGCGGTCTGCACCGCCTGATGCACCGCGAAGACGGCGAGGTCCGCTGTGTCGCCTGCATGCTGTGCCCGACGGTCTGTCCGGCCCACTGCATCACCATCGTCCCGGAAGAGACCGGCAACGGCAACGAGAAGCGCCCCAAGGTCTTCGAGATCGACGAGCTTCGCTGCGTCGTATGCGGACTGTGCGTGGAAGCCTGCCCCTGCGATGCCATTCGCATGGACACCGGCGAGCACGCCACCGCCGTCGACTTCCGCGCCGATGCCATCCTGGGCAAGCTGGACCTGCTCAAGCGCGGCGCACCCTCGACGGCCGTGCAGGGCGGGGTCGGTGGCGAGTGGCGCACCAAGGCCGACAAGACGCGCGACAAGACGCCCTAGCGCCGTCCGCTTTGGCTGTGTGAATCCGCTGCCAGCCACGCCGTATCAGATCGCGTGACCAACATTCCTCAAACTACTCCGCGAAGACAGGGCCCGATGACGCTGCGAACCTTCTTTCTTGGTGCTGTGACCGCTCTTGCCCTTGTGCCTTCCGTCGCCCAGCCTGCGCAGGCTCAGTCCGGCGGCGATCCACTGGGCGGCAAGTTTTCGATCGAAGAAGCCACGCGCGGCTTGTTTGGCCAGGGCGTCCTTTCCGCCAACATCGAGACGACGATGGGCACCTTTCACTGCGAGCTTTTCGAAAAGGATGCGCCCCTCGCCGTCGCCAACTTCGTCGGACTGGCCCGCGGCCTGCGTCCCTTCCGCGATCCCACCAGCGGCGAGTGGAAGAAGAAGCCCTTTTACGACGGCTTGGTCTTCCACCGCGTCATTCCCGGCTTCATGATCCAAGGCGGCGATGTCACGGGACGCGGCAGCGGCAACATCGGCTACAGCATCCCGGATGAAAAGAACGCGCCGCACAGCTTCGCGACCGGCGGCATGATGGCCATGGCCAACCGCGGCCCCAACACCGGTGACTCACAGTTCTTCATCACCGAAGGCCCCACGACCGCCCTGGACGACGGCGGACGCGCCGGTGGTCACTATCAGATCTTCGGTCAGTGCAAAGAGGTCGCGCTGGTCAAGAGCATCGCCAGCGTCCCGCGCGACGCCATGGATCGACCGATGCAAGAAGTCCGCATCAAGCGCGTCGTCATTGAGCGCCGTCGCGGCGAGCCCGATTCCGCGGTTCCCCCGGCCACGCCCCCCAGCGGACCCAAGACGCGCCCGCAGATCAAGATGGGCAAGCGCGCTGGCGGCAAGGCTTCGTAGACCGGCGCGCCGCCTACGGTTTCGGTGCTCGCGACGACGCCGGAG
>JAYRFD010000712.1:0-1581 GCA_041908565.1 Polyangia bacterium
CACCAGGCGCGTGTTCGGGCGCAGGGCCTGCCGCAGACGATCGACATCCAAGCGCCAGCCGTGATCGAAGTCCAGGTCCAGGTACGTGACGTCAGCCCCCAGCGCCCGCGGAGTCTCTAGGTTGGTGGCGTAGTTCGGGCGCACGACGATCAAGTGATCGCCACGCTCAAGCAG
The DNA here is from genome assembly GCA_041908565.1 of Polyangia bacterium. Lineage (GTDB taxonomy): Bacteria > Myxococcota_A > Polyangia > Palsa-1104 > JAEUJZ01 > JAEUJZ01. The sequence goes on from JAYRFD010000712.1 coordinate 175, forward strand.
CGTGGTCGCGATGATGAACAGCGCCAGCGCCGCACCCGATGTCACCAGCACATCGTCGGGGCCCAGCGACGCCGCGCCCGGATGCAGCGGCGTGCTGCTCTGCGCTGCGATCAGCGTGCGCAGATCGGGGTGGCCGCGATGGTCGCTGTAACAAAGGACTAGCTCGCGCAGCGCCTGATCCAGACCCAGCTGCGGCCACAGATCCTGCAGCCGCACATCGGTCAGCGAGCTTTCAGTCAGGTTGTAACGAACGCGGTCGTAGCCAAGCTGCTCGGGCGACTCGATCTCGATGGGCATGCGGACGTAGTGCATGGCTGCCACGGTATCGTCCCGGTGCGCGTCCGTCTATGGAGCTCTGCATCCAAGGCGCGGCGGCGATCCTTTCTCTGACGCGCTGGTGTCGCGCTGGTGACGCGCTGGCGCCATCGCCGATCGTCGACGCTGCGTGGGTCCAATCAGATGCACTGTCCTTGCACGATGTCTGGCGCCCCCGCGCGATGGATCACAGCCAGCGGTCGACGGGCGCGGTCAGCGGACCTTCGACATCGCCGGTGTTGACGACGCCAGCCGGCTCGATCAGCAGCGCGTGACATTCCTCGGCTGCGTGCGTGCAGTGTTCGACGCCACGCGGGATGACGCAGAGCTGTCCTTCGCTCAAGTCGACGGTGCGATCGCGGAAACGGACGGCCATTGTTCCGCGCAGAACCAAGAACAGCTCGTCGGTGTGTTCGTGCGCATGCCAGACGAAGTCGCCCTTCAGCTTCACCAGCTTGATTTGATAGTCGTTCAGTGCAGAGATCACGCGCGGCGTCCAGACCTCGGCAAACTGGGCGAGCTTTTCGCGCAGGTCGAGCGCTTGGCCTTGCCCCTTGCCTGCGTGCAAGACCGCCTGCGGTGTCGGCGCGTCGTGATCTTTGAAGAACGTCCGCTGTTGAAACCGCAGGCCGCGCAGAATGTCTGCGACTCGGCTCGGGCTCAGCGCGCCGATGCGTTCGCCCAAGCGGGCCCGTTCGACCGACGCGATCTGCGACACCACGACGACGCTCTGCTGCGGCAGGCCCCCTTCGCCGGGCTCAAGCAGCACGTTGCCCGGCTCTTGCGCGCGGCTCAAACGCGACGTCAAAGCGCACACGACCACGGTGGCAATGCGCGAGCGATTGAACACGTCGTCCTGCACAACGACATAGGGGTGACCGTGGCACGTCGCGCGCTCTGGCTCGTCGGCGATCCAGTACACGTCCCCAGAACAAACCGGTTTCTGTGCGCTGTCCATGCGCGGCGTACGCTACTGCCCGCGCGGCCCCGAATCAATCACCGGCAATCACCCCCAATCACCGGCAATCACCGGCGATCCGTGCCAAGCGCTGCATCGCCAACGACGGAGCAGCGTGACCACCCCGCGCGCCC
>JAYRFD010000713.1:0-4596 GCA_041908565.1 Polyangia bacterium
CGATGCGTCCAAGCGCGATGGCCCGTTTGTGGACTTTGCCAATCCTTGTGTAGATGGGCAGAACTTCCTCGCGCAGGATGCGTAATGCGTCCGGCAGTCGTCCTTCATGGAGCAACCCCACCGCGACTTGGTCTCTGCCCATGGCGAACAGCTCGGTGTCGCCTCGGGTTTGAGCCCAAGCGCATAGCTCCTGTGCGCGCTGCTGTGCCTGCTGATACTGCCCCGCTTTCTCGAGGGCGATGCACGATAGCAGCAGCAGAGCCTCGCGGTCGTCAGCTGAGATGACGGGCGCAGCTAGACCGCGCTCGCACAGCGCGGCCCATGCCAAAAACGGACCTGCAACTTGCGCGTAGTCGTTACCGACACGCGCGACCGCTCCCGCTTGTTCGATGGGCAGAGCGGCCAGCCATGCAGTTAGAAGCTCACGCTCCGAGTGGAGCGATTCCCACCGCGGTCCCTGCGGTCCGGCACCGCGGTGCGTCGGTGGCAGTCGCTCCAGGAACCAGGCATCGAGCCGCTCTCTGAAGTTCTGCTCAGCGGACGGACTGCGCGCAGCCCAGGCCATCAGCGGATGCATGCCATAGCGCTGGCCCGCCTCTCGCGTTTGCACGATGGACAGGCGGCATGCTTCAAACATCAGCTGCTCGAACTCCTGAGTCGTCAGGCCTGCAACGCTCGCACCCAGATCTGCCGAGACAAATATGGGCGGCAACCAAGCGAACGTGGCCAAGCCTTCCAGCAGGCGCGCCGAGTCGGAACCAAGCTGGGTCCGCAAAGACTCAAGCGATAGCTCGAAGCTGCGACGAATGGTTTGGCGCTCAGGGGACTGACGACGCAGTGGGTCGGCAGGATCTGCGGGCAGAACGTCCAGCGCCCGGCTTTTGAGTAGGTGCAGAAATCCTGCTGCCGACCTTCCGCCGCGCAAGTGCCCGGCTGCAAGCTGAATGGCCAGTGGCAGAAAACCGAGGGCCCGGACCAAGTCCCGTCGGTCTTCTGTCGGCCCGCGGTCGTCGGTCTCGCGCAGCTCTGCGGCAAGCAGGTTCAGGGCTTCGCCCTCAGTCAACGAGGCCAGCTGAACCTGCGGCCAGCCCTGGCTGACTCCCAGTCCCGAAAGCCGACCCGTGATCAGGATGGAGCAATCCGAGAACATCCCAGCCAGCTCCGCGACCTCGGTCGCGGTGGCCTCACTGTCGACGTTTTCGATGAGCAGCAGCGATCGCGGCTGACGCAGCCGAATCTGAATCGCCTCGGGAAGCGGTAGTCCAGCCGACTGCATACCGATCTGGTCCGCCAGCCGTCCACACAGATCCACCGCCCGGACCGGCGCTTTTCCATCGCTGGGAAGCGTCAAGCGCAAGAGCCCCCCGGGGTACTGGTCGCTGTGCTGACGAAAGAACTGCTCGGCCAGCGTGCTCTTGCCTACACCGCCTAGCCCCGTCACGACGACGGGGCGTAGGGTTCGCTTTTCCGCACCCGGCAAGAGCTCCGCCGCCAGGCGGCGAAGCTCACTCTGACGGCCCACAAACGTTCTCACAGCCACGCTGCGCCGAGGCGAAGGGGACGGCGGGCTGAGTTCAATCCTCAGACGACCACTGCTTGCTGCGCGATACTGGCTGCCATCATCGAACCAGTGGCCGCCTCGCGATGAGAAGCTGCGAAAGCGCAGGTCGTATCGTCGTGGGCGACCTGCGTCATCGCAGACGATACGAATCAGCGTGCAGCCGTTCAGGTACGTATCGGCATGGTGCCCTTCATACAGGCAGCCAGCCGCGAACTGTCGCAGAGAGCGCTCGGGATCGGCCCACAGCTCCGGCTCGGCTTCATGCAGATGGCCCCGCAGCAGGACGTCGACGTGGTCGGCCATCAGACGTCGGCAAGGACTGCCATCCGCCAGCGCTGACAGCGGGTGATGAAGCAGCGCGATGCGCAGGCCCGGAAGGGCGTTCCCTTGGCTGTCCGCGGCCAGGCGCATCACTTGATGCGTGGTCAATCGAAGCCGCCCGTCATCGCTGTCATCCCCGCACAGCCATGCCGAGTCGAGTCCGATCAGCTGCACATCAAACGGCAGCCCAGGAAGCCGGAGGGTGTGGCGGAATCCCAGTCGACCGTGCGGCGACCGCGATGGCAGCAAGTGGTGAAAACCGGCCGCAGCCAGCCAGCTACGAAAGGCACTCTGTCGCTCTAGCAGCTTGTCGCGTAGGTCGTCCGTGAAGCCAAACGGTGCCTCCCGGCCCGCCAGCCAGCGTGAAATCTGAAGGTCATCGAAGCGGTGGATGTTGCGGCGTATGGTCTGCCAAGCCCCCTGTTCGACCGAACGGTCGACGTCATGGTTGCCGGGCACCACGGCAAGTCGCGCGGGCGGCAGGCCCAGCTGCTGCAGCGTCTGGGCCAAGAACTCGCCGGCGCTTGTGTATTCCTCGCTCCGGCCCCAGTCTGCCAAGTCACCCGTGAAACAGACCAGATCGATCGGGCCGTCGCTCTGCAACTCCTCCAGGTTTCGGCGCCAGCTCTCTTCCCCGGTGACGCGGCGGCGGCGCCAAGACTCGGACTCCCGAGGGCCGCGAGCATGGAGATCAGAGATGTGAAGGATCGTGACGGTGTGTTCCATGGGCCGCTTTTTGAAGCGAGCATAATGGAGGCGTTGCCCGAGCGGGCGGATCTTTTGCCGTCGGTTAGTACAGGAAACCTTCTTCCCCCTGGCATTCGCGCCAGGCAGGGAAGCGGCGCGATGGGAACATACGGAACCTGAACGTGCTATGTCGTCTGGTGATAGTCACCAGCTCGAACTCAGAAGGTGCAACTTTGGGGACATTGCTTCTCGTGTTGCGAGGTCTCTCCCTGGACCCTTCTGAGCCTGTCCCCGCTGCCCGGTCGCTCCCCACAGGAGGGAGCGGCCTCCTTCGCAGTGAAGGAGGACCTGTTCAGCAAGCCCCCCTTTTTTCATCGCTCGCTCCCCCTTCAAGCCATACTGCCTTCGCCTTGCATCGGTGCTGCGGGGGATCCTGGGGTGGCGGCTTGATGGCGGCAAGCTGGTGACTCCAACAAGGAGTGGCTGAGCGGCCGGCATGACCGTCGCTACGCTGACGCTCAGGGGGCCAATCTTGACCGCGGGGATGACGCGCAGACTTGATGTTGGCCTCAACCAGCCACGAGAACCGCCGTGCGTTACTTTACTGAATCTACTGCATCGGAATTGAGTAGGATGCTGCCCCAGATTCGCTGAGGCCAAACGATGCAAGTTCAAGCGCAAGCTGAAACGACCTGCCTCCAATGCAAGTCGCCGATCGCGCCCGGCGCGCGGTTTTGTAGCTCGTGCGGAGTCGCAACCCATGCTGCGGCACCAGCGGTGATGGCTCCGCAGCCGGGGGCGCGCAAAGTTTGTCCCGGCTGTAGCAAGATCGCCGACCCTGCGGCGCAGTTCTGCCTGCGCTGTGGCACGAAGCTACCCGACAAGGCCACCGTGCCCGCGTTCGGTGAGCCGGCAGGTCTTGGGGTTCGTGCATTGGCCGCTTTTGTCGACGTGGTTGTCCACTATTCGTTGGGCTGGTGGGCTGTGCAGCGCCTGGGCAGCTCCCGAATGACCATGGTCACCATCCATCGCACGACGGGGCCATCCTATGAAATACCTTGGTTGCTGCCCGGTCTGCTGATCGGTCTGTTCTGCTGCACGCTCATGGTTGGAGCGTGGGGGGCGTCCTTCGGAAAGCTGCTGTGCGGGCTGCGCGTTGTCCGCAGCGATGGTGGGCGCGTCACATACGGGGTCAGCTTCACTCGCTACTTCGCCGCTATCGTTTCGACGCTGGCGCTGGGCTTGGGGAATCTGTGGATGCTGCTGTCACCCCGCAAGAAGGCCTGGCATGACTATCTGTGCGACACCCGCGTTGTCTACAAGCGACCAAGCTAAGCCATGGGAGCGCTCGGCCTCCTATCCATCGGCTTCGCTCCCGGCGTGCTGTGGCTGTGGCTGATCGTCCGCCGCAGCCGCCACCGCCCCGAACCGCGCAACCTGATCATCCGCACGTTTCTGCTGGGCGTGTTGGTCGCGGTGCCAATTGTGGTGGCCGAACTGCTGCTGGGTGGACGAAGTGAAGGCGCCTCGGTTGGGCGGATGACACCAGAGGCCGCTGCGTTCTCGGCCTTTGTGGTGGCGGGCCTTTGTGAAGAACTAGGCAAGCTCTGGGTGGTGCACGCGACCCTGCGCCGCACGCCGTACCTTGACGACCCCTTGCGCGGCTTGATCTTTAGCTCGGCGGTAGCGCTGGGCTTCTCATCGATCGAGAACGTCAACTACATGCTGCACTACGGTGCAGCGGTAATCCTCCAGCGAGCCATCCTCTGCACGCTCGGTCACGTCGCCTTCTCTGCGCTCTGGGGCTTTGCGCTGGGCTGGGCGCAGCAACATCCGCGGCGCAGTGGACTCGCGCTGTCTGTTGGCGTGCTCGGCGCAATCGGTAGCCATGGGCTCTACGACTACTTTCTCATGGTGGGCGAATCGAGTAGTGGGTTGCTGACGTGCGCGCTCTGTGCTGCGCTGTTCTTCGTCCTACTCAGTCGTGCCCGCAGCGCGTCACGGAGCCGGCATGCGGCGGCTCCGGC
>JAYRFD010000714.1:0-4422 GCA_041908565.1 Polyangia bacterium
CGAGCCTTCCGGCGGGGGCAGCACGCGGCCACCAAAGGCCACGACATCGCCCAGAGTTGTGCCGGCTCGTCCGCTGGCGGGCACCAAAAGCGGGAACAGGATGCGGTCGCGGAAGCGGTCGTAGTGCGTGGCGCTGCTGGCCGGCGATCGCTTCGGCAGCGGCGGGGCGCTTGTCCCCTCTTGCCCTCGGCGGATCAGCAGGCCGGCGGCTTCGGCCAGCTCGTGCGGGACGCCTTTTTGCGCAAACAGCCGCAGCAGGCCATCCCAGGCATCCGGCGCATAGCCCAGCCGGAAGCGCGCCGCTATCTCCGCCGATACGCCACGCGCGGCCAGATAGGCGCGGGCGCGATCGTTTTCAGTCAGCTGCGATTCGAAGTAACGGGTCGCCAGCTCGTTGACACGCAGCAGCAGCTTTCGTGCATCGCTGGGGTCGCCGCTGCTTTTCGACGAGCTGCCCGAGCTGCCCGGACTGCCTGGACTGCCGCCCCGCGCCGATTGGCCGGAGCCTCGCGAGACCGGTGGCGGCTCGGGGATCTGCACGCCGGCCCGCGTCGCCAGCTCTTGCACGATCTCGACGAAGCTGCGCCCGGTCAGGTCGACCAGAAAGCGAAAGACATCGCCGGTCTTGTGACAGCCAAAGCAATAGAAAAAACCCTTGGCCGGACTGACGGTGAAGCTGGGCGACTTTTCTTGATGGAAGGGGCACAGGCCCTGGTAGTTGGCGCCGCTGCGACGCAGCGGGACATGCTCGCTGATGACCGCGACCAAGTCGGTGCGATCGCGGATGTCCGCGATGATGTGGTTCGGGATAAGCGCCAAAGGGTGCCTGGGGGCGTGGGAGCGTTGGATTGGGCGACCGTGAGCGCGCTGCTTGCACGCTTCCGCCAGGGCCCGCAGCCAAGGGTCACAGAGAACAGGAAGTGGACGACATTGTGAGCAAAGACTCTCGGCCCGTCAATTCTTCCGTGGGAGACCGTGCAGAAGGTCGGAAGGCTTATACACGGTCGATGTGCAGCCGTGCAGAAGGTCGGAAGGCTTATACACGGTCGATGTGCAGCCGTGCGGAAGGTCGGAAGGCTTGTACACGGTCGATGTGCAGCCGTGCGGAAGGTCGGAAGGCTTATACACGGTCGATGTGCAGCCGTGCAGAAGGTAGGAAGGCTTATACACGGTCGATGTGCAGCCGTGCAGAAGGTAGGAAGGCTTGTACACGGTCGGGGGTATCGAGAGAGTTTGGGGTGTGCATCGCAAACCGAAGGCCAAGCCGAATGCCTTGCTTGGTATTGCCTTGCCGAAGTCGAAACAGGCCCGGTATGGTCCGCAGCCATCGTGGCTTTGCCAAGGACGCGCTGTGATGCCGACCCGACCCTCGATTGTGAATTGCTTGACCAAAGACGCACGACTGGGCCGCGTGGCCCAGGCCGGATTCTGGCTGTTTGTGGCCAGCTCCGTGCTTGGCTGCACGGAGCCGAGCCTCCCATCGTCCTCGCCATCGGGGGCAGACCTTGTCGCGCCGTCTTCGGCAGCAACCTTGCGGGCGGCCTATATCGCCGCCGTGCAGCGCGATGCCGACCCCAGCTATCGGGCATTTTCAGAGTCGACGCGCGGACTGCGCTTTGAATCGGCCGAGCAGCGGCTTTCGACGCGGCTTTCCAGTCAGAGCGTGCAGGTCGAGCATGAGAGCGGCGCCCGAGTCGACCTGGCTCTGCGCGCCGTCGGCTGTGCGGGCCATGCGACCGCGACAGAGGCCGTCGTGCCCGTGGCGCATGGCAATCGCGTCGAATACCTTCGCCCCGGTCTGCGCGAGTGGTACGTAAACGGGCCGCTGGGGGTAGAGCAGGGCTTTGCAGTCGAGGCTCCGGTCGGGCGCGCCTCATGCGCTGGCAAGCTTGCGCTGCGCGTCGAGCTACGTGGCACGCTGCGTCCCGTTCTGGCCGCCGATCGCAGCTATGTCGAGCTACGCAGCGACGCGGGCCGCCCTGTCCTGCGCTACCAAGACCTCTATGCGCACGATGCCACCGGGCGCCCGCTGCCGACGGGCCTTTCACTAGACGGCACGCAGGTGGCGCTGCGGGTCGATGACTCGTCTGCGATCTATCCGATCACCGTCGATCCTCTGCTGCGCTGGGTCGAGGCGCAAAAGCTGGTCGCCAGTGACGCTGCCAAGGATGCCTATGTTGGCAACAGCGTCGCCCTGTCGGGAGACACCGCCGTTCTGGGCGCAACCGGCCTGACCGTCATGGGGAAAGCCCGCGCGGGTGGGGCCTATGTCTTTGTGCGCTCGGGCATGTCATGGACCGAACAGGCCAAGCTCACCTCGACCGATCCAGACGCCAACGCGTTAGGCGATGCCGCCGCCCTGTCCGGCGATACCGCCGTGCTTGGCGGCCGCTTCGTCGACGTCGCCGGCAAGGTCTACGCGGGAGCCGCCTATGTCTTTGTGCGCTCGGGAACAACGTGGTCGCAGCAGGCCAAGCTGGCCAGTCCAGTCCCCGCGTCTTTGGACTATTTCGCGACGTCGCTGGCAGTCTCTGTCGACACATTGCTGGTGGGCTCGCCACGCACCGATGCAATGGCACTGACTGACTCGGGCATGGTCTATGTCTTTGTGCGATCGGGCACCACGTGGACCAAGCAGGCCGAGCTAACGGCCAGCGACATCGCAATCCAAGGCAACTTCGGAGACGCAGTCGCCCTGGATGGCGACGAGGCGGTGATCGGTGCCCCCTGGCAGACCGGCTCGGGTCGTCGGCTTCGCTCGGGCGAGGTGTATGTGTTCAAGCGCAGCGGCACCACCTGGACCGAGACCGCCAGCCTGCAAGCCAGCGATGGCGCAATGAATGATCACATGGGTACGTCGGTGGCCTTCTTCAAAGACCTGCTGGTCGCCGGCGCACCGGAGGTTGAACTTCCAGGATCAAAAACGAACGCGGGCGCGGCGTATCTGTTTACACGCTCGGGCATGACCTGGACGCAGACCACCAAGCTGACGGCGCCCGATCCTGCGGTGGACGCTTACTTTGGTACTGCCGTTGCGATCAGCAGCGACACGGTGGTGGTGTCCGCTCCCGGGGCGGGCCTTTCGGGGAAGTCCAACGTCGGTGCCGCGTATCTGTTTGCAAACAGCACGGGCACCTGGGGGTTTCGCAGCAAGCTGGTGGCATCAGACGCGACGCAGGGAATGTATTTTGGGCGTCGGCTTGCCCTGCAAGGCAACACGCTGGTCACTGGCGGGGCCGGGGCTGCTGCCGCAGGGAAAGACAATGCCGGCGCCGGTTATCTGTTCGCCGCCGTGCCTGCCAAGACGGATGGCAGCGCCTGCAGCGATGGCAGCGAATGTCAGAGCAACTTCTGCATCGACGGAGTCTGCTGCGACACCGCATGCGGCGACGGCGCGCTGTCGGACTGCCAGGCATGCAGCATCGCGCAGGGCGCGGCCAGCGATGGCACCTGTGCTCCGGTCAAGGCGGGCAATAGCTGCCGGATCGCGGTCGGTGGATGCGACGAAGCCGAGGTCTGCGATGGTACGTCTCGCACCTGTCCCGCCAATCGCTACAAGGCCAGCGGCACCGCATGTCGTCCCCCGCTTGGCGACTGCGATGTGGCCGAGACCTGCGATGGCACCAGCGCAGCCTGTCCCATGGATCAGGTCAAGTCGGCGGGGTCCGTCTGTCGCCCCAGCGCCGGAGCCTGTGACTCCGCAGAGGTGTGCTCGGGAATCGTGTTTCTGAAGAACTGTCCATCGGACGAAGTGAAGTCCGCCGGCACGGTCTGTCGGCCCAGCGCGGGCAGCTGCGATGTCGCGGAGTCCTGCACCGGTACGAGCGCCGCCTGCCCCACCGACGACTTCCTGCCCACGACCAAAGAGTGTCGCGCTGCCGCTGGAGTCTGTGACGCAGCCGAGTTCTGTTCGGGCACGGCGGCCGCGTGTCCTCCGGATGTCGCCAAGCCTGCGACGACGCTCTGCCGTCCGGCCATCGCCGACTGCGACGCGCCGGAGTTTTGCACCGGCAGCTCGAACAGCTGTCCAATGGACGCGCTGGCTTCTCGCACCACCGTATGTCGACCGGCCGCCAGTGCCTGCGACGTGGCCGAGACCTGCTCGGGCCTGTCCATTGTGTGCCCGCCCGATGTGCAGCAGGGCATGTGCAAGACCGAATCGGATGTCTCGATCACTCTCTCGGCCAGCCCATCGCAGCTTGCGGCACCGGGCGAGACCATTCTGTCGGCGCTGGTGCGAGCCAGCGGACCTAGCTCGACCACTGGGGTGGCGTTGCGCCTGGATTTGCCCGCCGGCGTCGAGTTTGTACGGGCCGAAGGGGAAAAATGGACCTGCGCGCCCGTTTCTAGCAGCGTCGCCTGTGCCCGTCCAGAGCTGGCGGCGGGACAGGTCGCACCGCTTCAACTGGTGCTGCGCATCAC
>JAYRFD010000715.1:0-2151 GCA_041908565.1 Polyangia bacterium
CTGGCCAACGAACATCCCGAGCTAAGAGTCCGCTGCATCGATCTTTATCCACCCGCCGCGGATGCGCCGCAGGAAGGGGCGGCCCAGACGCAGGCATCGCTGTTGGGCGCCGAGCTTGCCGCCGACGACGCAGAGCCCGAGGTGCTGAGCGGCCAGAGTGGCCGCTTCGTCGCCCGCTTGGTGCCTCGACCACCGCCGCCGGCTCAGCCGGTTCCCGCACTGTCCAGCGACGCCACGTATGTGGTGACGGGTGGACTTGGCGGCCTGGGATTGCACACCGCGGCGTGGCTGGTCGCTCGTGGCGCCCGGCACCTGCTGCTGGTCGGACGCAGCCCGGCCACTGCCAGTGCGACCGCTGCCCTGGATGCCCTGCGACATCAAGGCGCAACGGTTCGCGCTGTTGTTGGCGATGTTGCCTGCCCGCACCAGCTTGCCAAGGCGCTGACCAGCGCAGCCGATCTGCCGCCGATTCGCGGTGTCTTGCACCTGGCTGCCGTGCTGGACGACGGCCTACTGCTCGAACAGACCGCCGAACGCTGCCTTGCACAGCTCGCTCCCAAGCTGCTGGGTGCGTGGCATCTGCACCAACTGACCCGCGATCACGCCCTGGACTTCTTTGTGCTGTACGCCGCTGGCGCGACGCTGCTTGGTTCGCCGGCGCAAGGTGCTTACACGGCGGGGAACGCGTTCCTCGATGCGCTTAGCCACGAACGGCACCGCCTGGGACTGCCGACGCTGGCCATCGACTGGGGCCCCTTTGCCGAGGTGGGCCTGGCCGCCAAGGCCGGACGCGTCGAACGGCTGGCTGCGCGCGGTCTGGACAGCCTACGCCCCGAACAAGCCGACCGCGCGCTGGATGCCTTGCTGACCTACCCCGACCCACAGGTCGGCGTGTTTGACTTGGACCTGCAGCGCTGGCTTGAGTTTTTCCCGACCGCCGCCACGTCCCCCTACTGGTCCGAGCTCCCACGAAAGCGGGCCGTCTCATCAGCATCCGCTGAGGGCCCGGTTCTGAAGGAACAGCTGACTGCGGCGCCGCCCGCATCGCGCCCCGCGCTGCTTGAGTCGCTTCTGGCGGATGTGTTGGCGCGCGTGCTGCGAACCTCTGGATCGCGCATCGATCGGCAGCTTCCGTTTTCGGCCATGGGCGTCGATTCGCTGATGAGCCTGGAATTCCGCAACCGCCTGGAAGCCGGCCTGGGTGAGCGGTTGTCGGCGACGCTGCTGTTCACCTATCCGAATCTGTCCGAGCTGGCCGCGCACCTGCTGGAAACGCTGTCGCTGCCATCGCCCGGTCTTGCCGCGCATGCTGTTGAACTGGCTCTTCCACCCAGTGCTTCGGCAGGTACCAGCCAGCCCCATGATGCCGCCCCGTCGGACGAAGCCATCGCGATCGTCGGTATCGGCTGCCGCTTTCCCGGTGGTGAGGACGGCCCCGACGCCTTCTTCGATGCGCTGCTGTCTGGCGTCGACGCGGTTGGACACGCTCCGCACCAGCGCTGGGATGGCTTCGTTCAAGCCGGCCTCGACGAGAACAGCCCGGCCGGTCGTGCTGCCCGCTTCGGCGCGTTCCTGTCGAGCATCGACGGCTTCGATCCGCTGTTCTTCGGCATCTCGCCGCGCGAGGCCGAGCGCCTGGATCCGCAGCAGCGCCTGCTTCTGGAAGTCGCGTGGGAAGCCCTTGAGCACGCTGGCATCCCGGCCGATCAGCTGTCGGGCAGCGCCACCGGCGTCTACGTCGGCATGTCGACCAATGACTATGCCCAGCTCGCCACAGCCAGCGGGACCGAGCAGCTAGACGTCTATGATATGACCGGCAACTACCACTGCTTCCCGGCGGGGCGACTCTCCTACGTGCTGGGCCTGGCCGGCCCCAGCATGGCGGTGGACACCGCGTGTTCTTCGTCATTGGTTGCCGTGCATCTGGCCTGCACGGCCCTGCGTCAGCGGGAATGCAGCCTGGCCTTGGCCGGTGGCGTCAACGTCATCCTGTCACCGACGCTCAGCGAGCTTCTGGCGCGTGCTTCGGCGCTTTCTCCGGATGGGCGATGCAAGACGTTCGACGCACAGGCCAACGGCTTCGTCCGCGGCGAAGGCGCCGGTCTGGTCGTCCTGCAGCGTCTGTCGGATGCGCAGCGAGCTGGCCAGCGC